>SLLF01000038.1 GCA_007134175.1 Kiritimatiellia bacterium
CATCTTCCAGCGGTTGGCGCAGTACTTCAAGGGCGCTGCGTTTAAACTCGGGAAGCTCATCCAGAAACAAAACGCCGTTGTGCGCCAGCGAAATCTCACCGGGCATCGGGATGCTTCCGCCGCCTACCAGGGCAAAGCCGGTGCCGCCGGCGCCGACGCACTGGCCGAAACCGGCCAGGGCTTCGGTAACTACCTCATGACCATCGGCATCGTCGAAACCGTTGCCTTGTTCGTGCTGGTGTTCCTGCTGATCCTGCTCTAAGACATCGGGCCAACATTTGTCCCCTCTGCTGTAGCTGGCCACGGTGGGGCCAGCCGGTGCGGGCGAGGGATCTGATCCGTTGAGGTACGCGTCGGTCGTGCCCAGCCGGGCTCAGCGCGCCCGGCTACAGCAGAGGTCTGCGGTGATATCCTCCGGCCAGTTGTTCGCCTATTTCCGCGAATCGTCGCATCGCTTCGGGAGCACCATTAGGCGGGCCTGTCCGGAAGCGGTGCCTGCATCCATGGCGCTCCGGGAGTCCGGCACGTAGGGCAAGCGGACGTCTCCAAGGCCTGGAAACCACCCCTGTTTTCGATTCCAAGGCCTGGAAACAATGCGGCCACGAAGCCTGACATCAGGTCTATATATGCGCTGTTGCTGGTTACCCTGTCCGGAAATCTGCACATCCTTGGAGTTGCTTTCGTGTCGCGTGTGCTTGCTGCGGAGGACTTCGTTCTGCTACGCTGCGCTCAAGTGGGGAGCGTTACCTGAACACTTCCCGCAGGACGAAACACCCGATGAGCGAATATCAATATTACGAGTTTCTGGCCGTTGACGGGCCGATTTCGGATGAGGGGTTGCAGTATGCCGAGGGTTGCTCCAGCCGGGCCGACGTGTCCCGTGTCCACTGGCGGAATGTGTACAATTACGGAGATTTCAGAGGAAGCGTTGACGGGATGCTGCAGCATTATGATGCGCATTTCTACATTGCCAACTGGGGCACAGTACGCTTCGCGGTTGCTCTTCCCCAAGGGGTGCTGGATCTGGAGGCGGCGGAACCTTATATTCGCGGCCATGCACGGTACGAGAACACACTCACCATCACGAATAAGGGAGCCCGCACCATCGTGTGCTGGGAACGTAACGAGGAAGAGGGTTGGGGGTGGACCGAGGGGGAGGGCATCATCAGCCGGTTAGTCGGCATTCGCGAGGAGTTGATGCTCGGCGATTACCGTGCGCTATTCCTAGGCTGGCTGGCCGACTTCCATCCCGACGAATGGCGCGACCCGAGAGATAGCGCCGTCCTCGTGCCTCCCATTCCTGCGGGACTGGATTGCCTCACGCCCGCCCTGCATGAGCTGTTGGAACAGATCCCCGTCGATGGCGACGCCTTGGCCGTTGCCGCCGGGCAAGCGCAAGGCGACATGCCGGCTCGGATCCCGGTTTCTGACGCGCTCGACAAGCTATCGGCCAGCGATATGAAGGCTTTGCTGGCCCGGGTGGCGGATGGCGATGGGGCCAGGGTCATGTCGGAACTGAACCGACTGACCCAGCCTCGCATCGAGTCGGCGGTCGGCGATACGCTATCTTGCGTTACTTTCGCGACGAAGGCCCTCGCGGTTCGTCAGGCAAGACTCGAAGAGGAAGCGAAGGCGAAAGAGGCGAAGAAGCGGCGCGCGGCCAAGGCACGCCGGCGCCACCTGGAAGATGTCATGAAACGGTCGGATGATATCTGGGCTGGGCTTGATCCCCTGATGGAGGAGAAGATTGCGTCGGCCTATGACGACGTTGCCGAACAGTTGAAAGAGTTGCGGGACGCTTACCAACAGGCCAACAGAGGGCGTGAGTTCCTGGAGAGGCTGGAAGCCTTCCGCAACCGTTACGCGCGTCGCCCGGCGATGATGCGGCGCATTGAGGAGTTGTAGACTGCTTGCGGACAACGGTGCGATCCGTTCGTCCACCATAAGCGTCCACGCAAGCGTCGCCCGCGCGCTCACCCCCTCGCAAACTGTGACAGGCCGGACTGAAACCCAAAACCTGATAAGCGGCCAGCTTTATATCCGCTATGCCATCGTAAACCGCGACACGTTCCGCGAATGAGGCGGGAGCGCATCTGCGATTCGGTATCTCTCTTGCCATGCCATAAGCTGTTGACCATATGCCGAGCTGGTGCTCGGCGTTCCCGGGACCCCCAAGCGCCAGCTTGGCAAAGTGTCCCAGCGGTTCGGCCAAATGCCATTCATGACGAATTGATTCACAATTCGCAGATGCACCCATGAGGCGGTCAGGCTCGATTATTGCGGCGGCTATGGGAGAGGCGCGGCAGGATATCGGGGCAACGGGTGCTTTCGCCAGTGGCCCGCCCCTTTTCCGCCAACGCACCGGTCGGACACGCCTGCACACACTTGGAACAGGAGGTACACGTGCCCGAATCGCCCCACGGCGTGTTCAAATCGGTCATCATCATGGAATGGATACCGCGCCCCTTGACCGCCCAGGTATGCGCCCCTTCCACCTCCCCGCACGCCCGCGCACAGCGGGTACAAAGGATACAGCGATTGGGGTCGTACAAGAACCGGTCATGGGTGGCATCAACACTGTAGCGGGGAAACCGATAAGGATAGCGCACATGGGTGACCCCGAGTTCCTGGGCCAGATACTGGAGTTCGCAGTTGCCGGAGGCGACGCAGAACGCGCAGATATGGTTGCGCTCAGCGAACAGCAATTCGAGAATCATCTGCCGGTACGCCTTGAGTTTAGGGGTATCGGTCGTGACCTCCATCCCCTCCGTCACCCGGGTGGTGCAGGCCGCCAACAGGCGCGGTATCCCCTTGACTTCAATCAAGCAGAGGCGACAGGCCCCCTGCTTGCTGAGTCCTTCCAGAAAACAGAGGGTGGGAATGAAGATATCGTAAGCCCGCGCCACCTTTAGCACCGTATCCCCCGATTGCGCCTCGCAGGCCTGGCCGTTGATCTTAAGCTGAATGGGTTCCATCATGATGTCACCATCTCCTGTTCTGCCACCTTCGGCGTCGCGGCGCACGCGTCCCGCACATCACACCGTAGACAGCGGCAACTTTCGCGCAGCACCATGGCCGCATCGTAACCGCGCATAACTTCCGCAAATTCCGACCGCCGCTGCTGCGGGTCCAGGTGCGGCCCGACATTGCGTTCGCCACCCTCCGGCTCCAATGGCACGACATTATCGTAGGTGAAGGTCTTGAGCATGCGGTTGAACCGGTCGCTATGGCCCATCAGCAGTTGGTCCATGGCGCGGGCAGCGTATTTACCCGTTCCCATCGTGGCCGAGACATTCGAGGCCCCGGTCACGAGGTCGCCGCCTGCATGCACCCGGGGCATGTTGGTGGCGTAGGTTACGGTATCGACGGCCGCCGTGAAGTTGTCGCGGACGCGGATACCGGCCCGGCGCAGCGGATCCGGGTCGGGTTTTTCGCCGGCCGCAACGACAATGGCGCTGCAAGGCAGCGTAAAGAAGTCGTCCGTTGAAACTGGTGTTCGACGCCCGGAGGAATCGAATTCCCCCAAGGTCGTCCGCCGCAATTCAATCCCCTTGGCCTGTCCGCGCTCATCGAGAATGGCCCGTTGCGGCGATGCCAGGAAGACCAGCTGGACCCCTTCGGCCTCTGCATCCTCGACTTCTTCCGCTATGGCGGGCATATCCTTGCGCTCGCGGCGATAGACGATGGTCACCTTAGCGCCCAGGCGCAAGGCGGTCCGCGCCGAATCCACTGCGGCGTTGCCGCCGCCGATCACCACCACGTGCGCCCCGATCGCGGGCGGTTTGCCCCGTGCCACCTGTTCCAGGAAAGCCACCGCATGCCAGACATTGGGCGCTTGTTCCCCACTGAACCCGGCATAGGTCTCGTTCCAGGTGCCGGTAGCCAGAAACACCATGTCGTACTCCTTCTCCAACGAATCGAGTGACAGGCCGGCCCCCAGGGAGTGACTGAAAGCAAACTGGACGCCGACCTGCTCCAGCACAGCCAACTCGGCATCCAGCACTTTGTCGGGTAGCCGGTATTCCGGCAGGCAGTAACGCAGCATGCCGCCGGCTGCCTCGCGCTCCTCGTACACGATCACGTCGTGCCCCAGCATGGTCAGATAGAAAGCGGCGGACAGGCCGGACGGACCGGCGCCGACCACCGCAATGCGCTTGCCGGTGGCCGGCAACTTATCGGCGCACAACCGCGCTTGTACCGTTTGCAGACGGTCGTCATCGAGAATCGTGTCGGCAATATAGCGGTGCACTTCGCGCATATTGACCGGCGCGTCCTCATCGCCGCGCCGACAGCGGCCCTCGCATGGATGCTGGCAGATGCGACCGGTGGAGGCCGGTAGCGGGTTGTCGAGCCAGACCATCTCCGCGGCGTCGTCCAGCCGGTCCTCCTTCATTAACTGCAGGAAGGCCGGGATACGCATATGCAGCGGGCAACTGTTCTCACAAGGCGACAGATACAACGCCTCGCAGATACCGGCCACGCAGCGCTTGGCCCGGATGTGATCCTCGTATTCGTCCCGGAAATAGCGTAGCGTGGTCAGGACCGGATTGGGCGCGGTCTGGCCCAATCCGCACAAGGAGGTGTCACGAATCATGTGCGCTAGTTCCTGCAGCTTGTCCAGATCCTCGTGATCCGCCTGGCCCTCGGTGATCCGCCGCAGGATGCGCAGCATCTCGTCCAAGCCCACCCGGCAGGGAATACATTTGCCGCACGACTCCGAATGGGTGAACTCGACGAAATAGCGCGCCACATCGACCATGCAGTTGTCCTCGTCCATCACCACCATCCCGCCGGACCCCATGATGGCCCCCAGCGCCCCCAGCGACTCATAATCCACCGCTGCATCGAAGTGCTTGGCTGGAATGCAACCGCCGGAGGGACCTCCCGTCTGGACCGCCTTGATGACTTTC
>SLLF01000042.1 GCA_007134175.1 Kiritimatiellia bacterium
CCAAAGCATGGCGCATGGTGCAAGAAGGCAACGAGTGGATTGTGGAAACGCCAAGTGGCGTATTTAGAGGTCGGTGCCTGATCAACGCGGCAGGACTGTACAGCGACAAGATCGCCCGACTGGCGGGCGTGGAGCCCCCTACCCGCATTGTTCCTTTTCGCGGCGAATATTACCGGCTGAAACCGAGCGCTCGTATACCGTTGCGTCATTTGATCTATCCCGTTCCCGATCCTGCCTTTCCCTTTCTTGGTGTCCATTTCACACGATTAATCGATGGCGGTTTCGAGGCGGGTCCCAGCGCGGTGCTGGCGTGGGCTCGCGAAGGTTACCGCAGACGCGACATCAACCTGCGCGAAAGCGTCGAGGCGTTGACGTTTCCCGGATTGTGGCGCTTTATCGCGCGTTACCCACGTATGTGTGCAACCGAATTGGCTATGTCCCTGTGGCCCCCGCTGTTTATCAAGGCCCTGCAGAGACTGGTACCCGAAATCCGTCGCGCCGACTTGGAGCCCGGCGGTACGGGTGTACGCGCACAAGCCATGGAACGAACAGGATCCTTGCAACAGGATTTCAGTTTGGTTCAAACGCCGACCGCCCTGCACGTTCTTAACGCCCCCAGTCCCGCCGCCACGGCCGCGCTGGCTATCGGTCAGTATATTGCTGGTTTAATTTGCCCGATGCGGTCATGGCCAAAGCTGTCCCCCCTGTAGCCGCCAAATCCGGTCCGTAACGGCATCCAGAAAGGGGCGATCGTGCGATACGCAGAGTAGCGTCTTGCCCGATTCCTTGAGCGCGGCCACCAAACGAGCGATGTGCTCCTCATCCAGCCCGGCGGTCGGCTCATCGAGCAACAGCACCTGTGGATCCATGGCTAATATGGACGCCAGGCACACCAGCCGCTTTTCCCCATGGGAGAGTCGGAACGTGACCCGCTCCTCATACCCCGCCAATCCCAGACGCTTCAGCGTAGCCCCTACCGCCGCACGTACCCGGTCGCGCGGCCAACCCAGATTAAACGGCCCAAACGCCACCTCCTCGGCCACCGTGATGTGGAACAACTGGTCGTCCGGATCCTCGAACAGCAAGCCCGCACGACGCCGTACGTCCATAAAATCCGGTTCGGCGCGGCGCGGCTGACCGAACGCCCACACCTCCCCGGCCGTTGGCTGCAATAGGCCGATCATGAGCTCAAGCAACGTGGACTTGCCCGCCCCGTTAGCCCCTGTCAGCCCGATACGCTCGCCTTCGTGCAACTGCAGCGACACATTCCGCAGGACCTCGCGGGCTTCTCCCCGGTTCGCGTGGACACCGGTCAATTCAAACAGTAGATTGTTCATAACCATTCCCACCAGGCCAGCAGCGCCACCCACAGCATCAGGATGATCGTACCTGCGAGATCCGTGCGGCGAAAAGCAAAATGGTGCAGCAGATAAAAACGACCACAATACCCACGGGCTTTCATGGCGTTCAATACCCGGTCGGCGCGGTCGAGACTGCGGAGTATAAGCATGCCAACCAGCTGCGCAATGGTACGGTATGTGTGACGGTTCATCCGTGCGTCGAATCCCCGCGCGCGGGCGGCGCGCCACAGTCGCACCCGCTCACGTTGCAGCAACTCCAAATATCGGATGGTGAAGAGCAATAGTTGAATCAAACGGGCCGGTAGGTGCAAATGCGATAGGGCGTGGGCCAGCGATGCGGTATTGATTGTGCTGATCAGCGCAGCACACACCAGCAGGATGGCATTGCTCTTGAGCGTAACCACCACCGCCAACTGGAGCCCCTCCCATGAGTAGGCCCATGGCCCCACCACCCACAGTGCCGCGCCGGGAACCGACCAGGGCAGCAGACCGACCAGTACCAGCAGCAGCCCGTTCAAGGCGACCCAGCGCGGCCACAAGCCACGCCAGGAAATACGGGCCAGCCAACAACAGACCATGGCCGTCAACAGGCCCATCACCGCTGCTTCCCCGTGCTGGACAACCGCCAGCATGATGCTGATCACAAAGCCCGCGACCAAGCGAACCCGCGGATCCAGGCGGGTAACCGGCGAATCAATCTGAACCCATGCCAGCGAGGTCATTCGCAGCTTGCCATCCCCGGGAACAATCCAGGCCGACCGCGCTGCAGTAGCAGGAGGAGACTACCCGTCAACAACCCTTCCACCAACCCAAGCGGCAGGTGTGTCACGAGAAACAAAACCGCTAATCCCTGGAAAGCCCGCCCCGTCAGGGCAAGCGCCAGCGCCGCCAGCAGCGCCCCTCCCAGAATCGCCATGAAACCGGCGGCGAAACCCACGCCGTACAAGGCGCTACGGTGCGATACCCGCCGCAGTAGCGGGCGAAAGACCGCATATACGCCAATCGCCGGCACGGCCATGATAAGGGTGTTCACACCTAGGACCGTTAATCCGCCGTGGCGAAACAAGATGGCTTGCAACGTCAAGCCGATCACGATGGCCGGCACGGCCGCCCAGCCCAGCAGCAAGCCCATCAGGCCGTTCAGTACCAGATGGGCACTGGTGACGCCCAGCGGCAGATGGACCAGCGACGCCACAAAGAAAACCGTCGTCAACATGGCGGCTCTTGGAATGTCCTCATCGCTTAAGGTCTGCAATCCAAACCACGTACCGGCGACAGCCAACGCGCCGCTACCCGCCAATACCGGAACCGACAAGATGCCTTCCGCCAGGTGCATTATTTCGCTTTCACTTTGCGCCGCCACCAGGTCAGGAGCGCAAACATACCGGCAATCACAACCAAACCCAGCAACGTTTCCTTTCCACGCGCCCGCCGGGTCGGTATGGACGTTGCCTGCACCTCGTCACCACCGATGTTCCAGGTTTCCGTAGCGCGATGACCCATGCCGTCATCCACCACCATGCGCCACACGCCGGTTCGGGCCGGGTAGAAAAGAAAATAACCGTCCGTATCGGTGTAGCCTGCTTGATACACGGCTTCGGGTTCATCGTCAGGCGCATACACTTGGACCTCGGCATGGGCCATGGGGTAACCACCGTCGTACAGGACGCGCAGTCCCACACCTCCTGCCACGCGTTCGGTATGGATGGCATGCCCCCCAGCAAGCGAGGCCACCAACACACCACTGCAAATAATCCACCCGCGGACCGTCATTCAACCTCCGTCTGGGCGGGTGGCACACGGAGCAACAGCGATCCCGATTGCGGCCCCACCGAGGTGGTCAGCAGCAGTGGCGTTCCCGGCGTCCAAGCCAGCCGACCCGGCTCATCCGGCCCGGTGGCCACCCTGACCGGTCGCGAGTCCGGCGTGTAGGCCGTCACGGTGGCATACACCGGCTCGCCGTCGCGCAACACCTGGACCTGCACCTTACCGGTTGAGTCCAATGCAAGGGTGAACTCCACCCCTATCCCTTGCGGGGCCGGCCACGACTCGTCCTGTAGCGGTGCCCGTTTGAGGAGACTCTGGGACGTATATACCGGTCGAGGCGCTCGCGGCGGCTGCAGGATCAGCAACGTGCGGTACAGATTGTGCGGCTCCTCCTGAACGGTGACGCGCCCAGCCGCCCCCGCGGAAACTTCATGCCATGCTCCGTCGGTGTCCTGCCAAGCGAGACGATGTACCAAGCGCGGGTTGGGCGGGCCATCGCTGTGCGGGAAATGATGGCCGCTCCCGAGCGTGAGGATGAACCGATCCGGTGCGGTCTCAAGTGTGGCTTCGGCGTCCACCCAGAAGTCATGTGCGCGGACCGACGGCAAAGTCAAGCCTAGGACACACAGTAACGACACCCACCAGCGACGTTGAAACCCTTTCATCCCATCCTCTTTCATCGTGCGTTTCCCGCAGTGGTCAGAAGGTGTGCACGAGGGAGATGCTAAAGGCGGTGGCATCCGCGTTCTTGCCAATTTCCGCCCCGGCCTTGATAATCGTCTGTGGTCCGGCGATCGGGATGTAGACACCCGGGATCAGCGACCAGCTATCCTCGATATCCTCCAGATCCCCCAGCAATTCCAGCCCGGCCGCAATCCCATGCGGATCGGCCGAGATCGGCACTTTTACGCCCAGTGCGTATTCCCAATGTTCGTCCGATCCTTCCAGACCATAAATCAGATTCAAGGCCACTAAACTGTGCGCAGCGAATGGTTTGGCCAGAATCAGAACCCCCTCGTAAACTTCCTCCGCATCCAGCCAGTCGCGGGCTCGGCTGAACGGGACTTCCACGCGCGCGCCAACGGCCACGTCCAGCCAGGTATCTTCCGTAACCCGGTACTGCAGGGAAGCCGCCACCGCCTCGAAGAAAGGCGACGGGTCGCGCTCACCGAACCCTTCGCGCACCGCCTCATCCTCGATATGACCGGCCCCAAACCGAGCGTAGTGGCCGTGGATGTCGAATAGCAAACGGTCGGTGAGACCCACGGCGATGCCCGGAGTCCACTCCCAGCGATCCAAGACCGGATCATTTTTATCCGGGGCCATATAATCGAATCTCAAGTAAATGATCCGCTCACCTTGCAGCGGTGTGGTATAGCTTTCTGTTTCGATAAACTCCATCGCGTGATGCCCGAGCGCAGCCGTCACGCACCATCCCGCCAGCCATACCGCACACCATCTTTTTCGATCTCGCATGTTATCCTTCCTTTCCGACCCACCGGGTCATGTTACGTTTTTAATATTCGTAACAATGCCCGGGCCGTAACGGGAACGCAAGCCCCATTTCTTGAGCCGATTGCGCTGTTGTAAAGGTGCGTGAATAGAGGCTGAAAAGGGGGTGGTTAATGTCGATCCCCCCGATTGGCCTCGAAAACCCCAATATTTTTGAGTGGAGGACGAGAAAAAGCGGATTTTTCTACCACCACGCGCTTGACGCGGGGATGGTTTGCGATGATTGCACCGGCGAACACCCAGCCCACGCTTCTCGCCGGGCGCCCCGC
>SLLF01000347.1 GCA_007134175.1 Kiritimatiellia bacterium
AGCCTGCGGACGGCAAGACATGTTGGTGAAGCGGCCTTGATCCGTAGGGTGCGCTGTGCGCACCCGGAGGGCAAGGCTGCGAACGAAGTGAGCGCCGCAATCCGGCGCGCGCAGCGCGCCGGATCGTCACGGCTCAGCGGCTTGTCCGCTGCAGCCGCTGGTTGAGACTTCTTCTACTCCGCTTTGCCGGGCGAGTCCATCACGGAGTTTCTCTTCGATGCGGTTTTTCAGGCTTTTCGGAGCAAGCACCCGCACATCCGGCATCCAGGACAGCACCCAGCGGATGAGTTCCTGCCTGCCTGTGGTCTCCAGCCGCATTTCCACCCGGCCAGCGGGCCGCCGGATGAAGGTCTGCGTGGGATGCCAGACCCGCTCCATGAGGTACACCGCCAGCTTCGGCTCGAAAAGCAGTCGCACGCGCAGGGTTTTTTCTCCGCGGGTGATGCCGAAGGCTTCCCGCGCGTAGGCTCTGGCATCGAAGTCCGGCGCACGCCGGAAGATCGCGCCTGTCCCCTCGACCTGCCCCGGTTCCACATCATCCGCACCTCCGTCCACTGCGTATGGACATCGGTCATCGTCAACGACCAGAGAAAATTGCCCTGCATGCTGCCGCCGCAGTGGGCGACCGTATCCACCTCCATCCAGCCCGGCTCGGCCACCGCCCACTCGCCCGCACGAATATCAACCTGCTGCTTAACAGCCGCAATGCCCGGAGGCCGCCGGGGGCGGCGGGGTTCAAGCACGCGTACAGGAGCCAGCAGACGATCGATTGTTGAGGCACTCACCTGAAGCAAGGCCGCTCGAACAGGCTCCTCAAAGGCCCCATTTCGCCGCTCATAGCTGGCCACATAGCAACTCATTACGGGATGCAGCAATTTGGCGCACGGCTGATCAGCGGCAAGCCAGATCGCTTTCACGGCCTCAGCCACATCCGGACCGTAGCGAGGTCGCCGCCCCCTGCTTCGCGAGCCAGCCGGACGGCTGTTCAAAACCTTGATCGCATGCTTACGGCTCAGATCCGTAGTCGCACAAAAATCATCCAGTAGACGCCCTTTAGCCCTCTTGGTTCGCATCTTCCCATAGCGAAATCGTATCCGCTCCACATATTCAACCGTCGCTTCATTACTCATTTTCATGACTTCATCTTTTCGGTGTCATAATTTTGAGGCAACACCTTATTCGCAGGTCAAAAAGCACCAACCGTTTCGGTGTCATTATTTTTGAGGCAACGCGCGACCGGAGGCAGCCAAACCCCAGAGCTTGACGTCCACCCCCGATTTTGGTAACCGCTCACTCACCATGAAAGCGACACGATCAGCCAGCCTCGGACCTCAACAGCGGCCCCTCACCGGGAACCGCCTACAAGCAATTTCTTATCAGGTCCCGCGAGGCCCTGGCCGCCAAGGTCCGGCAGGCGCTGGACGGACCATAGAAAGGCTCGACAGCGGTTCAACGTTGTCGGATATTTCATGCGCGGTGGCGGGTCGGATGCCGCCGGACAGCGGACGGGGAGTGGGCGTCAATATCCAACCATGGAGAGGGATCGTTATGAGCAGCAGTAGATTCATGTACCGTTTGATGGTCGCGCTGGCGGTTTTGTGCGTGGCGGCCGGGTGCGGGTCGGTCGAGCGCAAGGCGGTGACCCGGCAGGCGGACCGGTTCTTCGCCCATCTGCGGGCGGGCGACGCGGCCGCGGCCTATACCCTGCTGGCGGCGGAAAGCCGGGAGGTGAACGCGCTGGAGGAGTTCGAGGCGTTGACGCGTGACAACGGATTGCGCGAAAACCAAGGCGTGGTCTGGGAGGAAGCCTATGTGGACGGCGACTACGGACGGGTGATCGGCGCGGTGACCACCAGCCAGGGGCACGTGCGGCGGATGGAGGTGGTGGCGTTCAAGCAGGGCCGCCGCTGGGAGATCCATATGGTGCACGAGCCGCGCGACCCGTCGCTGGGGGACGCAGGGCTCCCGGCGCAGGCCGAGGCCACCGCGCTGGCGCGGAGATCCATCGATGCGTTCATCGATGCGGTGGACGCCGGCAGCATGGTCTCCTTCCACGATCAGACCTCATCGATCCTGCGCGAACAAGTGAGCGTGGAGCAGTTCGAGGAGGGGTTCGACATGTTCTTCGAACTGCGCAGGCTGGGCGTCAACTTCGCGGAGTTGAAAGCGCGGGTGCCCGTGGTGGAGGACGGATTCGACATCGACGAGGACGGGGTGCTGGCGCTCCGCGGCAGCTATCCGCCGCCGCGCGGCGTGCAGTTCGAACAGTCCTATATCCGCGAGGAAGGTCAATGGCGATTGCTGGGATTCCATTTCAACCTCCAGATCGAGGAATGGCTGCAGGACCTGCCGGCGGCGGCGGACGGCGTGCTGCCCGACCCGGGCACGCTGGAGCCGTTCCGCGGAATGGACCAGCAAACCTGGAGCTTTGAAGTTACCGGTGCCACCGAAGGACCGGTCTGGGGCACGGACGTCTATTCCGACGACTCCATCCTGGCCGTGGCCGCCGTGCATGCCGGTGTGTTGCGGGCGGGCGAGACGGGGATCGTGACGGTCACCATCCTGCCGGGCCGTGACCGTTACACACCCAGCACGCGGCACGGGGTGTCCACCCTGCCTTGGGGCCAGTGGCACGACGGTAGTTTCAGCTTCGGCGAGTGAGCGGGGTCGGCGGCGGCGCGCGGTCTGATCAGTAGCGGTAGTGATCCGGCTTGAACGGGCCTTCCTGCGGCACACCCAGGTACTTGGCCTGCGCGCGGGTCAACTTGTCAGGTTAAGCTGGATTCAAATGATTGAATGAACGTGAGAGCCTTAATCATTAAAAACAGGAGACAAAGCATGAAAAGCAACACCCAACCTAGTCTACAACTAAACCGTTTTGTTATCGTGCTCGCGGCCTTGGTCCTTGCCATGCCAGCATGGTCACAGACTGTATACGAATGGCGCAGTGAGGCCGCAAACGGAAACTGGCATGCACCCACCCATTGGTGGACCGGGTCGGCAAGCTCAGCCGGATTCGGCGTGATGCGATTCAGCAACAATGTCCATCTGAACATGACAAACAACAATAGCGGCATCACCTTCAATACGCACGCCATCCATTTCAACTCAGGAAACACCTCCGTCCGCACCCTGGGCGGGGATGCGATACGGCTTTTTGATTTCAGCGGCGCCGATCCCTACATTCTCAACTCCTCCTCTGCCACCCATGTCATCAACCTGAATCTCCGGGGGGATGGCGACGCCGGGGACCCGCTCCTGATCCGCTTGGACAGCACGGGCGGTTTGACATTTAACGGCACCATCAACAACGAAGGGTCCAATATCAATGTGCAGGGAATCACCTCCATGGCGAATACGGTGACGCTCAACGGGGTGATCAGCGGTTCCGGGGGATTCCTGCACGCGAATAATAATATCACTACAGTTTTTAATGCCGCCAACACCTTTACGGGCACCACAACGGTGGAGGCGGGAACGATCCGCCTAGGCCAGGCGGGAGCCTCTTTTGGGGGAGCGGCCAGCGCGGTGATTCTGGGAGACAATGGCATCATGGATCTGAACGGCCATAATACTACTGTCCGGTATGTATCCGAACAGAATAGTGCAAGTGGCGGTACTGTCGCCTTAGGGGGAGCAACCCTCACCATTCAAGACAATGGCAGCACCACCCGCTTTCAGAATTCCATCAATGGCGCTGGCAACGTTGTGTATGATTCCGCCTCCACTAGCGTGATGAGCCTATATAATTCCCAAGGCTGGACGGGATCAACAACGGTGAAAGGAGGACTCCTTACCTCTGCCGGATCCATGCAAACATCTTCCATCATTGTGGAAGAAGGTTCCTTCCGCGTGACCGGCAGCGACAACCGCTTGGCCGCCAACCCGGCAGTGAACCTCTCTGGCGGCACCTTCAACCCGCGCACCAACGAAACGATCGCTTCGATCCATAGCACCGGCGGCACTCTTGAGATCGAGGCCGGACGGACGTTGGCCGTCGCCAACGGCGGCAGCATCGGAGCGTCCACCGGATTGCGCGGCGGGACGCTCGGCATCCAGGGCGACACATTGGAATATCGCTCGACCGATACTGGCAACACCACGGCGCTCGCCATCGCCGACGCCACCATGATCATCCCGGATACGGTGGCTGCATACGCGTCCGGCATTTCCGTGGCTTCGGGTAGCCTGCTCGTGAATGGCGAACTCGGCGGCGGTACCGTCCAGATCGGGGACAACGGCAGCGTCGGCGGCATCGGACTGCTCACCAGCGACCTCGCGCTTAGCGGGCTTGCCACGCTCCATCTGGCCGATCTCCTGCAACCGCTCACCATCCATGGAAACATCACGTTCGGCCCGGGGTTTGGCATTCACAACTTGGCCGGCATCGATTGGGATGACATTGAACTTGGCCCTCACACCATCATTACCAGCAATCAGGATTTCAGTGCGGCCGGGCTTGCGAACTATGGCTTCGATCAGCGGGTGCAAGTCGGCACGCTCGAGCGTGAGGCGTATTTCCAAAATGGCAGCCTGCAAATCGTGGTAATCCCCGAGCCCGCCACGGCCCTGCTCGGTGGGTTCGGCATGCTGCTGCTGCTGTTGCGCCTCAGGCGATTAGCCACGCGCGGATCTTTTCCGAAACCCCAAGGAGCATAGGGGGCAATCCGAGGCTCTTGCAAAACCCCCCGGACGCTGCGCCTGACGGCTTGCGTCGCGGGGCGTTTTGGAAGAAATGGAAGAAAGAAGAAATGGGGTCAGTCAGTGTATATTGACATTTCCATGATGTGGTGAAAGCATGCATGTCTAATGGCTAGGCAACGACGAGTGGAGTTTGACGGGGCACTGTACCACGTGATGGCACGGGGGGATCGGCGTGATCCAATCGTTCTGACCG
>SLLF01000109.1 GCA_007134175.1 Kiritimatiellia bacterium
ATCATCAAGGCCGAAGCCGGACGGCGCTCAAAGAGCGCGGTGACCACGACGTATACCCACGATACCCGCGATAGCTTCTTCGTCCCCACGCGCGGCAACCGGACGGTACTGGAGGCCCAGGTGGCGGGCGGCTGGCTGCAGGGCGATACCGACCTCTATGCCCTCGGGGTGCGCTCATCCCAATTTTTTCCGCTGTGGTTCGATCACGTCTTTAGCCTGCGGGGTGCCGTGGAGGTGGTCGAGCGCTATGGGGACTCCACCCGGGTGCCCATTTTCGACCGGCTGTTTCTTGGTGGCCCGCGTAACGTGCGGGGCTTCCGCTTCCGTGACGTCGGACCAAAAGACGATCGAGGCGAGCCGGTTGGCGGCCAAACCTCCACTTTTATGTCGGCGGAATATACCGTGCCGGTGCTGCCGAATGTGCGGTTGGCCACGTTTTACGACATCGGTATGGTCTGGCCCGACGCCTATGAATGGAGAAGCGATGATGTCAACTCCGCCTACGGCGTCGGCGTACGTTTCGATATACCGGGTTTCCCGCTACGCTTTGACTATGCCTGGCCACTGGAGACCGATGAGTTCAACGACCGCAAATCCGGTCGGTTCAGCTTTATGATCGGACACGTATTTTGAAACGTGACATTGCCAACCGGACCGGATGTGGTAGGCTGGCGAACAGCTGAATAAAGCAGACGGCAATGCAACGCATGGTCGTGAATTAAGAAAATGATGCTAGCAGGGGACAAACAATGAAAAAATGGTATGCCATAATGATGGTCGGAGCCTTTCTCGCGGTAGGGGCGGTGCAGGCGCAGGATACACGGATTGTGTTTATCAATCTGGATCGGGTCTTCAATGAATTCTACAAGACCCAACTGGCGGATGCCCAGCTCAAGGAACAGGCCGAGGAGTTCAACGAGGAACGGTCCCGGCTCATTGCGGAATACGAAAACCTGACCGAGCGCTTTAATGAAGCACGTGAGGCGGCCCAGGATAGCGCACTGAGCGAAACGGTGCGCAGTGAACGGCGCAATGAAGCCGAAACGCTGCTGGTAGAAGTCCGGGAGTTTGAGGGGCGCATCCAAAACTTCGACCAAACACGCCGCCAGCAATTGGAGGAACAGGGACGTCGAATGCGGTCTCGGATCGTGGATGAGATCCAGGAGGAAATCCGGCGCTATGCCCGCAGCCAGGGCTACCAGGCCGTCATCGATTCTTCCGGCCAAAGCCTCAACGCGATCGAGAGCGTGCTCTATGTCGAGTCGCGCCTGGATATCGCTGACGCGATCATCGAGCTACTCAATCGCGGAAGAGAATAACGATGTCCACACGCGCGGAGGTGATCGCGAAATGGGTGCATGGATCCCTGGATGGCGATCCGGACGCGATGATTGACGGAGTGGCTGGGCTGCGCGAAGCGCAACCGGGTGAACTTTCCTTTCTGGCCAATCCCAAATACGCGGCTTGGGTGGCGACCACCCGGGCGTCGGCGGTGCTCGTGCGGCGCGATTTCGGCGGGGAAGCGCCCTGCCCCCTAATCCGGGTGGACGATCCGGACGCGGCCTTTGGCCAGGTCGCGACCCGCTTCACACCGCCCCCCCCGGCATTTCCTCCCGGCGTACATCCATCGGCGGTGGTGGCGGCCGACGCCGAAATAGGCGCCGACGCGCACGTGGGACCCGGTTGCGTGGTCGCCAGTGGGGCACGAATCGGTGCCGGAACAGTGCTGGTGGCACAAGTCTATGTCGGCCACCGGGCAACGCTTGGCGACGAGGCCTTTATTTATCCGAACGTGACCATTCGCGAAGACAGTGCGTTGGGTGACCGCGTGATCGTTCACAGCAGCGCGGTAATCGGCAGTGATGGCTTTGGCTACTCGGTGGACGCCCAAGGCGTTCGCACCAAGATTCCCCAGCGCGGACGGGTGGAGATTGGGGACGACGCGGAAATCGGGGCCGCCGTTACCATTGACCGCGCTCGTTTCGGTGTGACCCGGATTGGCCGCGGTGTAAAAATCGATAATCTCTGCCAGATTGCACACAACGTCGTCATCGGCGACCACGCCGTGCTGGTCTCGCAAGTGGGCGTGTCCGGTAGCTCGGTGATAGGCAAACACACGATCCTCGCCGGACAGGCCGGCGTGGCTGGCCATCTGGTTGTAGGCGAACGCGTAATTGCCGAAGGGCGGTCCGGCATCACCAAGGACGTGCCCGACGGACAGGTGGTTTACGGTTTTCCCGCAGCCCCCCGTGAACAAGCCGCCCGCTTGCATGCGCATGTGCAACGCTTGCCGCGACTCAAAGCGAAAGTCAATGAGTTGGAGAAGCGCTTGGCGAAGCTGGAGGCGGATCGCGCGGAATGACCCGCATTAGGAGGGCCACTGTGTCTGCTGATACGCGGCATCCCAGAAGGACCATTCACAGCGGGTGGAATGCAGGAAGGCCGCGCTCATCGCGCTGACCGTGGCGGTGTCGGCGTTCGCAGCGGCTTCGTCGGTAAGGTCAAGCATCCGTCGCACTGCTGTATCGAAAGCCGCATCGCTGTAGGTATCGATCCAGGGTTGATAGGGATTATCCGGTCGCACGTGCGCAGCAATATGATGACCGACATCGCGGTAAATCGAAAAACAAGGCAGGACCGCGGCCAGCCCAACGGCATAGGCGTCCAATGCCGTGCGGGCCAGCAGGAATGAGGTGTAGGCCATGCAGGCGGGCAACTGTTCGGTGGCCGGCTGCAGATTGAACCGGTCTAGAAAATGCCCGTGCAGGGCGCGCTCGACCGCGATCCCGTCGCGGGCATAATTCAGCAGATCCTCGGCCACGTCCGAGGAGGGTGCCTTGGCGGCCAGCAAGGCAAGGGCACGGGCGTAATCGGCGAGATACAAGGAATCTTGTTGCACGTAGTAACCGAACCGCGCCGCAGCCAGCGTGCCGGCCTGCAGTTCCTGATTGAATGGGTGATCGATAATAGCGGCGTAGAGCGTAGCCACATCCTGTGCACACTGTTGAGTAAAAGTCATGAGTAACTCCTTTGTTCGGGTTTGTGGTTGGGAGGTGAAGCAGGAGAATGAGCGAAGTGGTCCAGCGGTCCGTGACCGTGGCCGATGACATGATGGCGGGCCGCGTCCAGGCAGGCGCTGCAGTATGTCTTGGCCTCGGCGACGGCGGCCGGCAAGGCGTGGCCATGAGCTAGATAGGCGGTGATGGCAGCGGATAGGGTGCAGCCGGTGCCGTGCGTGTTGCGCGTCGCAATGCGCGGCTGGCGGAACCAACGCGATTGCAGACCGGCGGCTGTCGGCGTTACCAGCAGGTCCGCGCAATCGGGTTGGTCCAGATGCCCGCCCTTGACGAGCACCGCCGCCGGGCCGGACTGCAATAGCGCCGCGCCGGCGCGTTCCATGGTGGCGCACGAATCGACCGGGTCGCCGGTCAATGCTTTGGCTTCCGCTAAATTGGGCGTTACCAGTGTGGCGCGCGGCAACAATGCTTTCGTGAATAGATCCATGGCATCCGGAGCCAGCAACGATTGGCCGGACGAGGAGCGCAAGACGGGGTCAAGTACGACCGGCACGGCCGGTCCGCTGGCCAGCCAATCGGCCACCGTCGCGATGTTCTCCGCCGTGCCCAGCATGCCGATCTTGATGGCTTGAATGTCAAAGTCGGCGGCGAGGGCCATCAATTGATGGTGGACCGTAGCGGCGTTGATGGCGGTCACGTGGCGGACCCCTAGCGTGTTCTGGGCCGTGACGGCGGTAATGACCGACAACCCGTACGTGTCCAGGGCCGCGAACGTCTTCAGGTCAGCCTGAATGCCCGCGCCGGCGCTGCTGTCCGAGCCGGCAATGGATAAACAAATGGGGCGCCGTTTCATCGGAAATGATCGAAGCCGTGGCCTGCTAGCGTGGTTGTTTTGCCGTCGCAGGTATAGGTTAGCTGGTGACCCGGGGTCACCTTGCCAATGGGCTGCAAGGGGGTGCCGGTCTCTTGAGTAAAGGCCTGGGCAACCGTGCCAAACGCGTCACCGGCTATGCTACACAGCAGCACGTAATCTTCGCCACCGGTCAAGGCGCACTCATGAGTCGGCCACCCATAGCGCTGACTCAAGGCTTTCAGTGGCGCTGAGACCGGCAAGGTTTCCAGCGCGATTTGCGCACCCACGTCCGAGCGCTCCATGATGTGGCGCACATCGGAATCGACCCCGTCGGATACGTCCAGCATGGCGTGTACTTCCGGGCGGGTCGCTAGCCAGCGCCCTGCCGCCAGTTGCGGTTGTGGCCGGTGATGCGCGGCCAGCAGTTGCTGCGCTTCCGAACCATCCAAGGGGCGATCCTCCAGCAACAACCGGAGTCCGCCGGCGGAATCGCCCAGTGCGCCGGTGACCGCCAGCACGTCGCCGGGTTGTGCGCCCGCCCGATACTTGACTTGGTCCGCTGCCATTTCACCCAGGACCGTGATGTTGATCACCAGTTTCTCGGCACGCGTTGTATCGCCGCCCAGCAGCGGGCAACCGGTATCCTCGGTCAACTGCCTGAGCCCGTCGAAAAAACGGTCGATCCAGTCCAGTTCCGTGGCAGCCGGCAGGCCCAGCGAAAGAAACGCCGCCGTCGGGGTACCGCCCATAGCGGCCATGTCGCTTAGATTAACCGCCAGCGATTTGTGTCCCAAATTGGCCGGTGTGATGCGGTCTCGTAGAAAGTGGCGATCCTCCAGCAGCAAGTCAGTGGTAACAAGCTGTACGCGACCGTTAGACAACGGCAACACGGCACAGTCGTCGCCGATCCCCTGGCCCGCCGCCTTGGCGGCTGCGGCAAAGCGGGGTGCGAAGCGGCGGATCAAACCGAATTCCCCTATGTCGCTCAATTGCACAGCTATTGCCTCGCTCC
>SLLF01000299.1 GCA_007134175.1 Kiritimatiellia bacterium
GAATGACATCACCAATTTCAGCAGCGCAAACAGCGCCCACATCAGCAGCAGCGCGCACGCCATCACTACGACCAAGGCCACCGTATTCGCTTGCAACGGATCCATCCGGGTCGTGGTTTCCAAGTACTGCCCCAGCGGGTCGTGCACCTGCCAGCCCGCCCAGACCGCGACGGCCAGGCTGAATAGCCGGGCCAGTTCCCCGGATAACCCGCGAAACACCCCGCGCACCGTGCCCCACGCCAACAACCCCATAATAACCAGGTCAACCATACTAAAAGCCGGCATCAACACCCCCAAATAAAACGCTTATTCCACCTTAAACCAACTAACGGTGGGCGATAAAGATTAATCGCGACGATAAGATTTACACCGTCAGCGGCTTGCACTACAATACCGCACCTTAACTTTTTAAAGAAGGGCGTAACAATGAAAGTATACATTAACGGGCGGATGGTGGATGAGAAGAACGCCAAGATCTCGGTGTTCGATCATGGGTTGCTTTACGGGGATGGGGTGTTCGAGGGCATACGCGTCTACCACAAGAAGGTTTTCACCCTGCAACGGCACATTGATCGGTTGTACCGCTCGGCCAAAGCCATCGCGCTGGAGATTGCCATGACCCCGGATGCGATGTCCAAGGCCGTGGTCAGGACCTGCAAGCAGAACGGGATCACGAACGGGTATGTCCGGCTGATCGTCACGCGCGGTGTGGGGACGCTGGGGTTGAACCCGTATCTCTGCAAGCAGTCTCAAGTGATTATTATTGCGGGCGGCATACAGTTGTATCCGGTCGAGCTTTATGAGGAAGGCCTCTCCATTATCACGGTCGGCACCATGCGCAACCATCCGGAGGCGATCAATCCTAGAATCAAAAGCCTCAATTATTTAAACAATGTCCTGGCCAAGATTGAGGCCCTTAACTCCGGCGCGATGGAGTGTGTCATGCTGAACCCGCAGGGGTATGTGGCTGAAGCATCCGGCGACAACATTTTCGTTGTGCAGGGTGATCGGTTGCGGACGCCCCCGGTGTGGTGTGGAGCCCTCGAGGGCATTACGCGCGCGGTAGTGATGGAATTGGCGCAGGATATGGGGTATACTGTCAAGGAAGACGTATTGACGCGGTACGATTTGTATACGGCCGACGAAGTGTTTCTGACCGGTACAGCAGCGGAAATCATCGGAGTCGGGGTCATTGATAAGCGGCCCATCGGGGCGGGCCGGCCCGGCCCGGTGACGCTGCAGCTGGCCGAACGCTTCAAAGCCTACACGCGCGAGGAAGGAACGCTGATCGAGTGATGAAGTGCGAGCTGTGTCAGGAACTTGAGGCCACCATCCACCTGACCCAGGTGGTAGACGGGGCGGTGCAGAAAGTGCACCTGTGCGAGGGGTGTGCGGCGAAAAGTGGTTTCGATGTGCACGGACCGATGTCGATCACCGATATCCTGCTGGGCTTGGGTGGTCAGGAGTCCGCGAAGTCGGCACCGAAGGCGGTCAAGTCCCGTGAACGGTCCTGCCCTCGTTGCCATTTGCGGCGCGCTGATTTCAAGAAGACCGGGCGATTGGGTTGCCCCTCGTGTTACGAGGCGTTTGAGGATGAGCTGGAGCCCTTGCTGCGGGCCATGCACCGGGGCGATCAGCATCGCGGGAAGGTTCCCGCCAACGAACAGGAGCGGGTACGGGCCACGGCCGAGGTGGAAGCGCTGCAGGCGCAATTGGCGGAAGCAGTACGCGAGGAGCGTTACGAGGATGCAGCGCGCCTGCGCGACGCGATCCAAACGACTCGTCAAACCGCCGCTTCGCAGCAGGAGACGCCGTGAACCTGCATGACTTGGTGAACCGGCCCACGGCCTGGCTGCCGGGCGCAGGTGAGGGAGGCGGTATTGTGGTAAGCAGCCGCATCCGCCTGGCGCGCAACTTGAAGGATACCGCATTTCCCGGGTGGGCCGGTGAGGATGAGTGTGCGCATATCTGGCGCCGGTTGGTGCCAACTTTACGGGAAGCGCCCGCCTTGGAAAAACCGCTGCAAGTAGATATGGGCGACTGCAGCGCCTTGGATCGGCACATTCTTTTTGAACGCCACTTGATCAGTCGTGAACTGGCCGAGCGCAAAGCGGGTGGCGGCTTGTTTCTGCGGGGCGACGAAGGATTATCGGTGATGGTGAATGAAGAGGACCATCTGCGCCTGCAGGCCCTTCGTCCTGACCTTGATCTTTCAGGTGCCTGGCGGGAGGTCAATCAGCTGGATGGTGAGTTGGAGCGCGATCTGGACTTCGCTTTTTCCCCGCAACTGGGCTACTTGACCGCCTGTCCCACCAACGTCGGTACCGGGTTGCGGGCCAGCGTTATGCTCCACGTACCGGGGCTGGTACTGGTCAAGGAAATGACCGCCGTCGTCAAAGGGATGGCCAAGATCGGTTTGGCGGTGCGCGGGCTGTGGGGGGAGGGAAGCGAGGCTTCCGGCCACCTTTTTCAAGTCTCGAACCAGATGACGCTGGGCGAGGCCGAAGCGGAAATTATCGGAAATTTGGAACAAATCGTCACGGAAATTGTCGAACACGAGCAGAACGCGCGCTGGCGCTTGTTCGAACAGAACGAGGCGTACTTGCGAGATCGGGTGGGGCGGGCGATCGGGCTCTTGACCCACGCCCATGTGCTCAACTCCAAGGAGGCGCTGGATCTCCTGTCAGATTTGCGTTTGGGGATCGACATGAATATGGTAGAGCAGTGGAACCATCAAGTGGTCAACCAGCTGCTGCTGCAAACCCAGCCCGGTCATTTGCAGAAACAACAGGGCCGCCGCTTGAAACCGGGCGAGCGGGATGTGGCGCGGGCGGATATGGTGCGAGAGCAATTGCGACAATCTAAAGAGAAAAGGTCAGGAAACAGCGATGAATAATTTTACTCCACGAGCGCAGCAAGTCTTGCAACTTGCCAAAAAAGAGGCTGATCGTTTCAACCGCGGCTATGTGGGCACGGAGCACCTGCTGCTGGGGCTGATTGCTCTGGGCCAGGGGGTGGCGGTCAATGTGATGGGACGACTGGGTATCAACCTGGAAATGGTGCGGCTGGAGGTGGAGAAAGCGGTCGGCACGGGGCCTGAAACAAAGCTGGCCGGCAACCTGCCCTTTACGCCGCGCGTGAAGAAGGTGCTCGCCTTGGCCGGCAGCGAGGCTCGGGCCTTGAATCATTCGTACATCGGCACCGAACACATCCTGCTTGGCTTGTTGCGCGAGGGCGAGGGAGTGGCCTCGCGCGTGCTGCGTAATCTCAATGTCGATATAGAGAAAACCCGTACCGAAATTATGAGGGAGCTCGACCCGAACTTCGAACCGGGTGCCACGCCGGCTGGGGAGGCCGGCGGACAGGCGGCGACCAAGGAAAGTAAGACGCCCGCCTTGAATGCGTTTGGTCGCGACTTGACGGAACTGGCGCGCAAGGATGAGCTCGATCCCGTTATCGGGCGCCAAAACGAGGTGGAGCGGGTAATTCAAATTCTCTGCCGCCGTACCAAGAACAACCCGGTGCTGCTCGGTGAACCCGGTGTCGGCAAAACCGCCATCGTGGAAGGATTGGCGCAGTCTATCGTTGCGGGTGAAGTTCCCGAACTGCTGCGCGATAGAAAAGTCATCACCCTCGATCTGGCCTTGATGGTGGCGGGCACCAAGTATCGCGGTCAATTCGAGGAGCGCATCAAGGCGGTGATGGACGAATTAAGGCGGACCAAGGATGTGATTCTCTTCATCGATGAGTTGCACACGATCGTGGGTGCCGGATCGGCGGAAGGGGCAATGGACGCCTCGAACATTATCAAACCCGCCCTTTCACGCGGCGAAATGCAATGCGTGGGAGCCACCACCCTGAACGAGTATCGCAAGTTTATCGAGAAAGACGGGGCTCTGGAGCGCCGGTTCCAAACCGTCATGGTGAATGAGCCTTCCCCCAACGAGGCGGTCGCGATCCTCAAGGGTTTGCGCCGCAAATACGAGGAGCACCATCACGCCGACATCACCGACGAGGCCATTCAGGTCGCGGTCGATCTCTCCAGCCGGTACCTCACGGACCGGTTCTTGCCTGACAAGGCCATCGACGTTATGGACGAGGCGGGGGCTCGGGCACGGATTGCGTCCATGACGCGTCCCCCTGACTTGAAGGATCAGGAAAAGAAGATCGAGGCGATTAAGGTTAAGAAGGAGGCGGCCATCAAGGAACAGCAGTTTGAAGCAGCCGCCAAATATCGCGACGAGGAGCGCGTGACGCGCGAAGCGTTGGACAAAACGATGGAAGAATGGCGCAAGGAAAGTGACGAGAAACGCGGTACCGTGACCGATGAAGACATCATGGCGGTGGTTTCCAAATGGACCGGCGTCCCATTATTGCGCATGGGCGAAAAGGAAATGGCCCGCCTGTTGGAAATGGAGAAAGAGATCGAACTGACCGTGATCGGGCAGAACGAGGGCGTGGCCGCCATCTCAAAGGCGCTGCGCCGGTCGCGCGCGGATCTTAAGGACCCGCGCCGCCCCATCGGCTCGTTCGTCTTCCTCGGCCCCACGGGCGTAGGTAAAACCTTGTTGGCCAAGGAATTGGCCCGCTACATGTTCCACGATGCCGATGCCTTGATTCAGATCGACATGACCGAGTACATGGAGAAGTTTGCCAGCTCGCGCCTCATTGGTTCGCCGCCCGGCTACGTGGGCCATGATGAGGGCGGTCAACTGACCGAACGCGTTCGACGGCGGCCTTATTCGGTGGTGCTCTTCGATGAAATCGAAAAAGCACACCCGGATGTTATGAACCTGCTATTGCAAGTTCTGGAGGAAGGGAAGCTGACGGATAGCCTTGGGCGGTCGGTGGATTTTCGCAATACCATTGTCATC
>SLLF01000256.1 GCA_007134175.1 Kiritimatiellia bacterium
AACGGCCACCATGCCCGCCCCGCCGTTGCCGCAGTGGGGGCCCGAGACACCGCTGCCCCGGGTGACCACGCAGTGGCTGCCGCCGCTGATGCCCTTGTCGCCCCAAACCACGTTGCGGGAGCGGGCGGAAGAGCTATCCAATGTGACGGTCGAACCGGAGAATCCCGTATATTCGATTGTCCAGTCCGAGATCGTAGTGGAAGGCACCAACGCTTTCCATCTCGCGCACCCGGGTTTCACGGATCACCTCATCACCCTGGACACGCCCGTCTTGGTGGAATCCGGTACCCACGTCTATTTCAAAAGCCGGCTGGGCTGGGCCACCGCGACCCAGGAAGCCCGATTTCAGGTTTCCAGCGACAACGGCCAGAGCTGGGACACGCTGTGGTCGCGGGCCGGTGACCAGACTGCGGGCGATACTTATTTCCACAAGATCGCCATCGACCTGAGCCCCTATGCAGGTGACACGCTCCATTTGCGGTTTCATTATGCCCTTACCGGGAGCGCTTACACGGATGTGGAGCCCCATGTCGGCTGGTTAATCGACGACATTCAAGTGGGCCCCGCTTTCATCACACGTCCGTACACGGGGGTAGGAGAGCCGTCGGCGGCCGAAGTATTGGCGGTGGAGTACATTAACCGCGCCCGGGCCGATGCCATGGCGGAAGCTACGCGGTTGCGCAACGATGACGACCCACATGTGCTGAACGCGGTTAATTATTTCAACGTGAATTTCGATGAGATGGAGGCGCAATTTGCCACGCTGGAACAAACGGTGCCTCCGATAGCCATCAATGAACGTTTGATGGCGGCAGCGCGGTTGCATTCGCAGGATATGTTTGACAACGTGTTCCAGTCCCATACCAGCTCCAACAATCCGCCGATCCCCCATCAACCGGATGATGGGCCGGGGGCTCGGGCGCATTATCAAGACTATCAGTGGAGCACCATTGCGGAAAACGTCTTTGCCTACGGGCAATCGGTCTGGCACAGCCATGCCGGTTACAATATCGATTGGGGGCCCGGAACCTGGCACGGCATGCAGGATCCGCCCGGACATCGACTAGCCATACACAATCCCACCTACCGCGAGGTCGGGGTAGGAATCATAGAAGACGAGAACAGCGATAATGGGGAATCGGTGGGCCCCGTCATCTCGACACAGAAGTTTGGGGTCGATTTGCATCGCGATCAGCCCTTTCTGGTGGGTGTGGCCTATGAGGAACATGGCCAGTTGTTTTATCACGCAGCTTACGCGTTGGGCGGTGTGCAGGTCCATGTGGCGGGCAGCGGATTTCATGCTATGAGCTCGACCTATGGAGCGTACGCGGTTCCGTTGCCGGGCGACGGCACGTATACCGTTACGTTTCAGGCGCCGGGGTATATGGCGTACAGCACGGACTTTACCGTTAGCGATGGCCGGAACGTTAAAATCGATTATGTGGCCGTGCTGGATGCCGGGGCCATTTGGATAGAAACCATTGAACGCATGCCGGGCGGCGATATCCGCTTTGAGGTGGATTATGCCGGAAATATAGCCGATTTGCAGGTGCGGGTTTCAAGCGATCTTGAAAATTGGAGCGATTATCCGACGATCTGGACGCATGTAGGTGGCACGCTTTATCGCGCGGATGGTGCTCCCGTTGCGGGAGATGAGGTCTTCTTTAAGGTCGTCGGTGACCCGTAGTAAACGCGCCACAGGAAAAGGCCTTGTGGCGGAGCGGTGGGAACCCGGGCGGTGCGGGTGCCCGATGCCAAAATAGCAGGCACGTGTTCAGGCGTCAGTTCACCGTGTCCAACCCGGATCAGGAAGCCGGTCAAACTGCGCACCATGCGGTAGAGAAAGCCGTCGCCTTTGACCTGTAGCATGATCAACGGGCCTTGCCGGGTAATGCGGAACTGGTGGATCGTGCGGCATGTCCCATCAATCTCCCGGTTGGGATTAGCCGCAAAAGCGGCGAAATCGTGATGCCCCTCTAACGCGGTTGCCGCGGCGCGCATGGCCGCGACGTCCAGCGGTTCGCGCACCGGCAACCGGTAAAAGCGGCAATCGGGCAGGATCGGTTCGGCGTTGTGGATGAAGTAGCGGTATTCCTTGCCGGTGGCGCTGAAACGAGCGTGAAAATGAGCGGGGACGCGGCGGACCGCCAGCACGCGAATATCAGGCGGTAATAGTGCATTTAAGCCGAGCTGTAACTTGGCAGGTGATCGCGGCGTGGCGACCCAATCAAAATGAGCGACTTGACCACGCGCGTGCACCCCGGTATCGGTACGGCCGCTGGCCTCGACGCGCGTATGCTTCCCACTCAGCTCCTGTAAAACGCGTTCGCATTCGCCTTGGATCGTGCGGTGCCGCGGCTGGACTTGCCAGCCGTGATAAGCCGTGCCGTCATAGGCCAGGGTAACGCGATAGCGAAACGGGGTCATGACGGGTCGGGCAATGGAATGGAGAGACCGCCCGCCTGGGAGTCGAGATAATGCTGTAGCAATATCTGGGCGGCCAGCTTGTCGACGACCTGTTTGCGACGGCTGCGGCGGGTGCCACCGGCAATCAAGGCTTGCTCGGCGGTGCGCGTGGAAAACCGCTCGTCAAAATAATGAGTGGGCAAGGTGCACACCTTTTCCAGTTGGGCACCGAAGCGTCGCACCGCCTCGACGGCGGGACCGGCGCTGCCGTCCATTCGTAACGGCAAGCCCAGCACGATCCGTTGTGCCCCGGCTTCGTGGGCCAGTTCGGCTATGCGCTGAGCAGTGCGAGCCGTCGACGCCTCAACCGGCACGACTTGCCACGGAGTAGCCACCGTGCCGGACGGATCGCTTAAGGCGAGTCCAATTCGTTTCTCGCCGTAATCGACACCCAGTGTACGTGCGTCCTGTTTCACGTATCGTCAGGCGCGTCGCTATCCAGCGACCCGTCGGTTTCCTCGTCAAACGCCTCGACCGGCTCGTCGACGGGTTCCTGCTCAGCTGCTGCTGCGGGCTCGGCGTCATCGACTCCATCTTCCGCATCGGTCAAATGCTCATCTGCTGCCGGATCGACCGCCTCGACGTCATCAACCGGATCGGCGGTCGGGTCCTTATCTTCATCCCCGATCAACGAATCGTCCTCCAGCGGCCCCATCTCGTCCAGTTCGGTTGGCGGCTCGGTTATGGATTCCGCATGTACATCGTCTGCGGCCTCATCTGCCGGATACGTAGCGGGATCGGGTTCGTCCAGCCATTCGTCCGCCACCACCACATCCTCGTCCTCGCGCTCGATATCGGCGATGGTCGGGAGTGGGGGAAGTGGCTGCGGTTCGACATCGAGCCGGGCGGGATCGGTGACCGGCGCGGGCGGCTGCGGCTCCCGCGGCCCGAATCCGACATAGAGCCCTACGCCAAGCACCGTGAGCGTCAGCACCATTAAACCGATAATCATATAGGTCAGCCGTCGCTCCGAGCGCTGCAGCACCGCTCGCAGCAGTTCCTCTGAGTCGCGGGTGCGGTCGGCCATGGAGACGACGGTCTGCGAGGTGCGCTTGCTGAGATCGTCCATCAGCGTAAGCGTCTTGTTGAACTGGTGCATACTTTGGACCATGTGATCCTCGTTACGCGCGGCGGCTTCGAGTTGCTTTTTCAGCAAACCGAGCGTTTCGGTCTGCTGCTGGGTGGCCTTGCCGACATGTTTCAGCCCCTCCACGGCACCGGGAATATGCTCCATCATGTTCACCAGCGTCTGCTGGGTCTTGGCCTGCTGTTCCATGTGCTCGCGAATCGAGCGGGTCAGCCCGACCAATTCAGTGAAGCCATCCTGCAACGTCGCCATTTGCCGCGATTTGCCCGGCGCGCGCCAGCGTGCCAGCCAGCCCGTTTTGCGCGGTTGTTCCGCTTTGTCGTTCATCGGGTTCACCTCCGAATCAGAAGTAGATGCTACGTCAATGTATTCGCCCTCGGCATCGCGTCCACGAGGGGGTGTTGTCTTTTTTTTGAACCATCCGGCCATATGCTACTCCGTTGTTAGTTTCTAGGATAATGGGGGTAAAGTGGTTCGGGCCTGTTGTTGCAGGGCGGCATCCGCCAGCACCAAGGCGGCCATCGCCTCAACGATCGGCACGGCGCGATTGACGACACAAGGGTCGTGACGGCCCGCCGCCGCCAGCTCTACCGGTTGGCCGTCAAAGTCGACCGTGGCTTGCGGGCGGCTGATGGTGGCGGGTGGCTTGAAAGCCACGCGGAACACGATTGGCTCCCCGTTGCTGATACCGCCCTGGACCCCGCCGCTGTGATTGGTGGCGGTGCCTAGACCGTGCGCTTTCTTGACAAACGCGTCATTGTGTTCGGAGCCACGCATCGCAGCCCCGGCAAAGCCGGATCCGATTTCAAAGCCCTTGGTGGCCGGGATGGAGAGCATCGCGCGCGCCAGCATCGCTTCCAACTTGTCAAACACCGGCTCGCCCCAGCCGGGCGGTACCTGGCGGCAAGCGCAAGCGACGACGCCGCCGATGGAATCGCCCGCTTCCCGGGCGGCGCGGATGTCCGCTTCCATGGCGGGTGCGATTTGGTCGTCCGGACAGCGGATCAGGGTCTGGTCCACTGCTGCGCGAGTCAATGGCTCCGTGCTCAGGTCACGCGCGACGCGGCCACCGACCGCCTGGACCCAGGCGACGATCTCGACGCCGAACGCGATCTTGAGAAATTTCTCCGCGATCGCGCCCGCCGCCACCCGGCCAATGGTCTCGCGCGCACTGGAACGGCCACCGCCACTGGACGCGCGGACGCCATACTTCATCTGGTAACTGTAGTCGGCGTGGGAAGGGCGCGGGATGCAGCTCATCTCCTTGTAATCACCGGGTCGCTGATCCCGGTTCC
>SLLF01000372.1 GCA_007134175.1 Kiritimatiellia bacterium
AATGGCCGAATACCCATACCCGGCAGAGGGTTACACAAGCGGACTAATCCGTCCCCCCGCGCAATCCGTATTCGTTAAGCTTGCGATGCAGGGTGCGTCGACTAATTTGCAACTGCTGCGCGGCCTTGGTCCGGTTGCCGCCGTGGGCCTCCAACGCCTGCCGGATCAGCTCCTTCTCCGCCGCCTCCAGCGAAAGCCCGCCTGTCAAGGCTATCCCACTCCCGGACGCACCGTCCGCCTGCCGGATCGAGCCCGGTAAATCCCGCACAGTCAGGCGCGGCTGCCGCGCCAACACCACCATCCGCTCAACGGCGTTGCGCAATTCGCGAATGTTGCCAGGCCAGTCATAGCCCTGTAATGCCTGCAGACAATCGGTCGTGAGCCCCTCTATTTGCTTGTCGTTCTCCTTCGCAAACTCCCGCAGAAAGGCGTGCGCCAGCAACGGAATATCCTCACGCCGCGCCCGCAGCGGCGGCACGTCGATGGTGACCACGTCGAGGCGATAGTAGAGGTCCTCACGGAACCGCCCCGCTTCCACCTCCTGCTGCAAATTCTTGTTGGTGGCCGCAATCAGGCGCACGTCAACCTCCAGGGTCTCGCGCCCGCCCACGCGCTCAAAACTGCGCTGCTCCAGTACCCGCAATATCTTCACTTGCACCTGCGGCTCAATCTCGCCGATTTCATCCAGAAAAATCGTACCGCCATCAGCCAGTTCGAACCGCCCGATCCGCCGCTCGGCAGCCCCAGTGAACGCGCCCCTTTCATGCCCGAACAATTCACTCTCAAGCAAGGTCGGGGGCAAGGCGGCACAATGCACGGTGACCAACGACGCTTTGGCCCGTGGCGAGAGCCGGTGCAACGCCTGCGCTACCAACTCTTTGCCGGTGCCTGTTTCACCCTGAATCAGGACGTTGGCCCGCGACGGGGCCACTTGACGAATCACATCCAAGACCTCTTCCATGGCTGGCGAGGTGCCAATGAACCGCTCCAAGCCGTAGCGCTCCTCCAATTCGGTGCGCAACGCCACGTTCTCCTGCTCCATCGCTCGCGAACGCAACGCCCGCTGCAACAGCAGGTCCAGTTCGTCCAAATTCACCGGTTTGGTGAGATAGTCGAACGCCCCGCGCTTCATCGCCGCGACGGCCGTTTCGACACTGCCATAGGCGGTCAGCAGAATGCAGATCGGTTGTGGCGTATGCGTCAGCGCTCGCTGAATCAAGGTCAAGCCGTCCATACCCGGCATGCGCAAATCACTCAACACCACATCCACCCGCTGCCGACCCAGTATCGCCAACGCCTTGGCCCCGTCCTCCGCCAACAAAACCTCGTAGGTGCGCCGCAACGCCCGCGCCAAACCGTCGCGCGTGCTTTTTTCGTCATCGACAATCAATACCGTGGGTCGTTTGTTTTTCATATCGATTCCCCCTGCGCGCTCGCGGCGTGAGCCGGCCGGTGCGCTTTCAATAACCGCCGCTGACTGTCCCCGTGCGGCAGGTACAAGATAAACGTGGTGCCTTCGCCGGGCCGGCTGTCCACCTCAATTTGACCGCCGTGCTCGCGGATGATCCGCTGCACGATCATGAGCCCCAGCCCCGTCCCTTCATTCTTGGTGGTATGATAAGCCTCGAAGATCGAGCCCAGCTCCTCGGGCACAATCCCTTTACCCGTGTCCTTGAATGCCACGGCCACAAAACGCCCGGAGGCCTGCACACTTATCTTCAGCACACCGCCCTGCCTCATCGCTTCCATCGCATTCTTGACCACATTGAAAACCGCCTGCTTGATCTGCCCGCGATCTACGTGGACGGCGGGCAAGTCGTCGGCATAGACCTCCTCCACCCAGATTCCGCGATCATCGATTTCCTGCCGCAACACCTGCAATGATTCGCCAATCAATTGACGAATATCCGACCGCTCCGTCTGCGGCTGGGTCGGACGCACCGCGCGCAGGAACTGATGAATGATCTGGTCCAGCCGCGCCACTTCCTGGGTAGCCACCTCCAGCAATTCACCCAACCCTTCGCGATTCTCCTCCGACAGGTGCTTAATCTCGCGCTGCATCAACTGCAAATGGATGTTCAGCGAGTTCAAGGGATTCCCGATTTCGTGCGCCACCCCGGCCGCCAGCAACGTCAACGCCTGCAACTTCTCCGACTCCACCGTGCTGGCCTGGTTCTCCCGCTCGCGCGTGACATCGCGCAAAATGACCACGGCACCTTCCTCCTCGGTATTAACCAAGGCCAGCGGGACGACATAAAAATCAATGAAACGATGCTCCGGATAGGTCAACTCAATTTCGCGGCTGACCAAGCGCGACCACTCATCCTCGTCGAGCTGCAGCACCAGATCCCATTCCACCTCGCGCAAATAACGTTCGATCGGCTGCCCCACCGCCTTTTCCAGATCGATACCCAGCAGCTTTTCCGTCGCCCGGTTCGCATAGGCAATGCGGCTTTTGCCGTCCAACACCACCACGCCCTCCTGGATGGCATGGAAAATCGTCTCCAGCAACCCCCGCTCACCCGCCAGCTGCAGAAAATGCTTTTGCAAGCTATCCGGATCCAAGCGGTCAATCCGCGCGATCAATTTCTCAATAAACCCCTTTTTTAGCGGCATCCACCCACCCCTTTATACGACAATCTGACTCATAACGCCTGGCCTTGACCAGAACAACAAGTGCCATAATAGCACACCACGACGGCGCGTCAACCACAGTGCAAACAGCGGCGAAGAATCGCCGCTGAGGTTTCAGGTTTCGGTTATAATGCCCTTCAACGGCTACGCAATCGGCTCTGCAGAGGGCTGGTTTTCGCTACGGGGCCGACAGGGACAGACCATTACCTTCCAATTCAACACTCCCAGCCGAACCACTACATACAGAGGCTCTTGCAAAATCCGGTCGTGGCGGGCGGTAATAAATCATGTCGTGGCCCGCACCAAATCGGCGGTCGGCAGAATGGCCACGTCGACTTCACCGCGAACCCTGGTCGTGAAAACGACGTACTGGTCGTTGCAGACAAAACGCGGGTGCGGGTCGATATGGTAGTAGCGGCCGGCGTAGTCGGTGCATTCGGCATGTTCCGCCAGCACGATGGTTCGGCCGGTTTCGCGGTTCATGAAGTGCACGGTCGAGGCGCAACCGCGAAAAAACCTATTGTTCGAGTCGCCCACGATCAAGCGGCCGTCGTGGCTGCTGTGCGAATGCCAACAATGACGAGGAAAAGGGATCTTCTCGACTGCGCCGTCCGCCACACGCACGCGCACGGTGTCCTGGCCCCAGACACACCAGACGTGTCGACCGTCGGCATCCCACCATTCGTGGGTGACGCGGGTTGGCCGGGCCATAACCGGTCGGGGCTTGGCGCCGCGCCGGATCACCCACATGCGATCAATGATCGGAAACTTCAAGCCGGTGATCGGGTCCGCATGGTTCTCCTCCGCGAAGAGCACCTCGTCCGGGTCGGTCGGACTGAACTGGGCATGGTTATGACAGCGATCAAACCGGTGCCAAAAGAGGAAATCGCCACCGTCTAAGGGCAAGGATCCGAACACATATTGCAACCCGATTTTCGCGTCGATGAAAAACGCCCGCCCATCCGCCGAGCGGGTTAGATGGGTGGCGAGGGAAGTTACGGTGCGCGCGCCGATCAGTTCCGCCGGCAGGCTGTTGACCCATTGCGGGCGGTCGTCGGCGCGGGGACTGCGGCGCCATACGGACGGGCCCTCGCACCAGAACACGTCGCCGGTACCGGGGTCAACGTACGGTGATTCGCCGGTGAACTGCGTATCGGGGAAGTGCCGGACTTCACCGGTCTGGAAATCCACCACCGCCAGCGACTTTCTTCGCGACGGCGGCCAGCCGCAACTGAACCAAAGGTAGCGTCCATCGCCACTCATCGAATCGTTGACGAAGTAGAACCCCTTTTGCACCGGCGCGACTTTGCGCGTCAGGATGTACGATGTGATGCCTGATTCCGGATGGGTAAAGGGGGAGAACAGGCTCGTGTTTTTCAAGTCGATCATTATCTGCTTCCCTTCATTTTCTTACCACTCCCCTGTCATGAGACAGCCGTATTCCTGCGCGTTAAATAAAATTCCCGACATTATCCGTCGCGACCCGATGACTCCCGACCATCTGAACTCATTTGTTGATTGCAGCGTTGTCGCGCCGGTTGCGCGCTGCCCGAGCCTTACGGGCGGCGCGGCCGCCCCGCAAAGCGTCGTTGTTGTCAGCAGGACAAGCCCTGTGGTTATTCCGGTTAATCTTCTGAAAGGTGTCATCATCTTGTTCTTTCTCCTTTGGCGCCAATCTAACGGGTCTGATTCCAGATTACGCGATGGTCAGAGGTGCGCCCATGTCCGTCAAACCTACCGTGAATATAGCCGCGGCCCGCGATATAGGGCGGGAATTCCGCAAGTCTGCCGACGATCGCCGCTTCGACGGCAAGAATGGCCAACGGTTCAACGGCATCGAAATTGGCATTGTAATGGCTTTCTGAGGGAAGAAAGAAACCCTTGTGAAACCGTTGCTCGACGATGTTGTCAGCGAGTTTTCGCGCCGCCTCGAGATAGGCCGGGTGTGACTCCGTCTTGAACATTTCCAACAGCGCAAAAATCGCTTCCGGTTCGGCATTGTCCGGCGCGATACGGAGCGATGGATTCTCACCAGGCAGCTCGCCAGGGTCGCCCAGCCCCAGCCCGAGCGCCATGCTGCGCACGGTCTGCCACAGCAACGGGCGTCGTGTGAGCCGGTGGGCGCGTGCGTAAGCCGCAAGATGTCGCGGCGTCACCGGATTGGGGTCGTATGCATCTCCCCGGTTGCCTCTGCCATATCCGG
>SLLF01000348.1 GCA_007134175.1 Kiritimatiellia bacterium
CATCCGCGTTTTCCGGTGCCCGGGATGCGGTGAAATGGAGATTCCGCTGAATTGAATCTCCGCCGGTGCGATCCGAAACAGTGAAGAACAGATGTAAATCCTCCACGGGTGTTCCGGGCTTGAAAACCAGACTTGGTCCCAGCCACAAGTCCTGGTGGCTAGTGCCGGGGACGAGTACATGTTCCTGAATCGATTTGATCGCGGGAATTAGTGATTTCTGAAGTTTATGCCCCATTCTATCTCTCCTTTGCTTGCGGGTTGCCGGCGTGAGCCCATGATATGCTACGATTATGCCCGCTGTATGGCGGGTTCCGCCTGCCGCCCTATTTGTGGTCGTAGTGTCGAATCCAGATTATTGCGCCGATCCCGATCAGCGGAAAAAGTAAAGCCGGGACCAACATCAGTTTCCACATCTGCTGATCGCCGAGATGGTATACGGCCAACCCCATGGCATTCATGGCCAGGAACATCACACCGGCATGTAGCAGTCCCGCAACGGCCATTGCGGCGCCGAACCGTTTGCCGCAGTGATGCATGAGCGTGCTGACCAGGGCGGGGTATTCGCACGACCAGCAGAATGCGGCGAGTATATAGCCGACGGCCGTCACGGCATACTGGCGCGAAAGGATCGCGGCTATCAGGATAGCTCCCCCTGCCAACCCGGGCAAAACCAGGAACAAACGGCGTCCGCAGTGGTCTGGAATGGTCGCAAACAGGCTGCGGGATAGCAGATAGGCCAAGGCGTAACCGGACAGCACGAGCCCGGGCGGGACCGGCGCGACTTCAAATGATTTACTTTCCAGAAAGCGCGGCATCCACATGTGAAGAACGCTGTCGGCAAGGCCGTGCATGGAAATAAGCATCGCCAGAAAGAACGCTTTTCGCGTAAGCAAACAATCGCGCCACTGCCAGCTTTGCCGTTGAGCGGTGAAAGGGTAACCGTTATTACCCTGCGTGCTCAATGGTCTCCGATAGATGAACGTTGCAGCAAACAAAAGGCCACCAACGAGCATGAACGGCAGGTGCAGTACCTGGCCGAATGTGACCGTTGGTGAGCGGGAGGCGAGCTGTAGCAACCCCTCTGCGACAATGGGAAACAGCAGTCCGCTGGTGCTGACCGAAGCCAGATTCAGCGAGAGGATGCGTCGTTTATTGCGCGGAAACAATCGGCCCAGATACGAACTGACCGCGATGTGGAAGGTTGACAGAAACACGCCGGCCAGCGCCAGTGCAATGGCAAATGACACGAAGTGTGGCCCGCCGAAAGCGATTACCAACATGCTGCCGCCAAGGCCCGTCAAGCAGATGCGAATCATACGGCGCGGCCCCCAGCGGTCGAGCAATTGCCCCCCAAACAGTACACTGACCAGGCCGGTCAACGCTGCCAGGCTGAAGAGCAGCCCGAATCGGTCGTCGCCGATGTCAAGATAATGCATCAGGTGGCTGCGAAAAACCGGCAGCACACTCTTATAACCGGTGCAAACAACCAGAATCGTAATAACGGCCGCATACAGCATATGCCGCTGGGCACGGCTGGTCTTAGCTAAAGTTACCTGGGTTTTGTTCTCGCGATTTATCATGATCTGCGGGGTGCCGGTGTCATTTCTTCCTGCTGAATGCCTGCGCCAGTGCGGGCCAGGTTGCGGGCGAGCGAATCTGCTCGCTCACTCCGGCTGCGGCACGGCGGACTGTTGTCTGTATGTCCGATGCCAGGGCGCCCTTTGCGGCGAGGCGGATATTCTCCCGGAGTTGTTTCGCCGTATCGACCCCGATCAGCACGCTGGTGGCGATATCCAGACCCAACGCGTAGCGCAATGCCAGTTCCACCTCGCTCATGCCGGCGGCGGCCGCGATGGCGGTCAATCGTTGGCGAACCGGCAGCAGCGGGCCCAGATACGGGGGAACGGATTCCATGGGCATGACCAACACCCCCTGCAAATAGACACTGCGCAGAAACACCGAAAGTCCCGGGCGGGTCAGTGAGGTGACAATTGCCGGATCGTACGGCCACTGATCGAGCAGATTACCGGGGGTTTGGAGCACGGTGTAGCGCGGATCCACCTCGAGTGGACCAGTAGGCGACTGCAAAAGCGAGAACCCGATCTGCTCCACCCAGCCGCGCTCGCACAAGGCAGCGAGAGCATCGGCGTGGATCGCATCGTGCGGGTTATGGAATATAACGCAGGGAATGCAGTCCAGCCCCAGTCGGCGGCGGGATGCGTCGACCGATTGTTCAATCGCCCGCGTCGCCCGTTTGGTGTCGGCGCGTTCGTGCCCTGCGAGGTGCCGCACTTTGGTGGCAATAAAGACTTCGTCCTGGGCACCAAGCTCGCACAGGGCGCGCCCGAGCACCTCCTCGCTATGGCCGTAGGCGGCCGCTGTGTCGAAAGAACGGATGCCGCCTTCGAGGGCGGCCGCGAGGACTTCCACTGCGCTGCGGTAATCCGGCTGCCCGTGGGTGTTGGCAACTCCGTAGGGCATGCCGAGCTGGACCGTGCCCAACATCAGCCGGGGACCACATTCATCCGGCAAAATTGTGCCTGGACATCTATTAGTCATGCTCCGTTCTTTATCCCCATGCTTTATGTTTCACTTCGCGGTGTATCCGCCGTCCACCGGGATATTCGTTCCGGTCAAATAGGCCGAGGCATCGCTGGCCAGAAAAACAATGCTACCCATCAGGTCGGTCTCGTTCGCCATGCGCCCCAGGCAGGTACGTTCGCTGTAGTTCTCCACGAAGGCCTCCGGATGGGAGGGCATCTGTAATCCGCCGGGATGCAGGCCGTTGACCCGGATGCCGCGCGCGCCGTAGTAGCTGGCGAGAAAGCGGGTCAGATTGGCCATGCCGCCTTTGTTAAAAAAATAGTCCGGGGACCAGCCACCCATGTCGGTGCCGCGATAGTTCAATGGTTCCAGTCCAACCAGGCCCATAATCGAGCCGATATTGATAATCGAGCCGCCGTCGGCCATCGCTTCGCCCATGGCGCGCGTAACCAGAATCAATCCGGTGCCGTTGACGCGCAGGCTTTCGTTGATAGCGGCCGCGTCGCTGAAATAACCCGCTCTCAGGGGCCGGGCCACGGCGTTGTTGACCAGAATATGCAGCATGTCGCTTTCCCGCACGATGGCGTCGCGCACGGCGGCAATCGAGTCTTCGTCGGCTTGATCAAGCGGCAGGGCGCGGACATCCTGCCCCAGCACACAATGCTCGGCGGCAACCTGCTCCAGCGCCTTCACGTTCCGTGAGGCGATATAGGTGCGCGCGCCCGCTTCAGCCAGGGCGCGCACCATCTGACGGCCGTACAGGCCGGCACCGCCAGTCACCAAGGCGACTTTTCCGCTGAGAGAAAATTGGTCGAGGATAGTCATGGAATGCTCCTTGATAAGTGACGTGTAAGTAAGAGGCGTGAGGCTAGTCGTCAGGTTGAGGTAAATGCGGTCACAATGTTCTTGCAGTACTGCGCGAGTCCGACCACATCGGCACCCACGCTGAGGAAGCGGTAGCCTAGGTTGATCAGTTCGGCCAGATTTGCGGGCGAACCGACGGTACCGGCAAATTTGTCGTTGGCCAGGGCGGCGTGCACAACGCGTTGCCGTGCTTCGATAAGCCGCGGATGATCCCAGACCCCGGGCGCGCCGATGGCGTGGCTGATGAACAGGGTCACAACGTCACCTCGGCACTATTGTTTTCCCGGCTTTCGATACCCGCAATCACAAGTTTCATCAGCTCGACGGTCTCGGAAAACGGAAACGGACGGCTACCTGTGCGCAAATACTGGATAAACGCCGCTAGTTGGGTCCTGAACGCATAAAACGTGTCGCTGGAAGCGACCTGGGCATGACCAGCCGTTCCGCAAAGCTGAAGGCAGCCGAATGCTCCGTACATATCGGCGGATGCCACCACCACGACATCCGCGCCCGAGCTGTGCTTGAGATGCACCACGTTGCGCTCAGAGCTACCGGTGTTGCGGACAGAGAGGAAGCCCGGTCCCAGGATCGGATAGATCGATTCCAACGCATGAATGCCATAGCGCTCCCAGCTCTTCGGCGTTGTGATCGACACGAACCGCAGGTCGCCAAGATCATGCGTCGAGGCGCGGTACGGCATGAATTCCTTGGCGTAACGCATGGAACTCGAGCTCATGATCGGCTTGCCCTCATCCACCCATGCCATGAACGTCTCCAGATCCGGCTTGTTGTCCGCCAGCGGCTTGTCGACGAACACCGGCAGCCCCGCCTCGACAAAAAGACGGGCGCGCTCCACGTGCTCCGCTCCGTCGTCGGTGGCAATAATCACCGCATCCACCTGCCCAACGACTTCCTCCGGACGGTCAACCACGTTCGGAATCAAGGAACATCGCGCCACATGCGCGGCCGTGAAACCGCCGTCGCCGGTACAGCAGACGTGCGTAACCTTCGCTCCCGGAATGGAAAACGCCTCCAGAGGCTGTTTGTTCAAGTACACCGGAATACCGGCAAACGGGCACTCCCGGGTCATCCGTTCCCGGTCGTAGCCGTTGAACATCGCGCTCCAGGAATACGGATGCCCATTGCCAGCCGTGCATCCCAGTATGGCTAGCCGAATGGAAACGGTTGAAACCAGTGGGGATTTTTTACTACAATCGTCTGACATATAAGAACTCGCTTGACGCTTACATTTTTGACTCTGTTGTCATATTATCTCTCTTTTTCCAGTGCCACAAACCACAAATTATTAAAAAATGATGTAATTATATATGATATCCGATCATACAAACCCAGCAGATAACAGGTCGGCAGTGCATAGCCTGCGGCATTTTCTCGAATTTTCTCTGCGCACGCCGGATACG
>SLLF01000022.1 GCA_007134175.1 Kiritimatiellia bacterium
GACTGGCGACTTCCCTGGAACACTACCAGCGCGGCGACTACCGTTACTTTGAACAACACCTGCCGGCCCCTGTCAAATGGCGAGCGTTTGGGCCGTGGCGGGACAAAACGCTGTATGTCGACATCGAAACCGCCGGTGCTTCAAACGAGATTACCGTACTGGGCGTCTATGACGGGTACCACTACCGCGCTTTCATAGCGGACGAAAATCTGGAGGCAGGGTTGGCGTGTCTGGAAGATGCGGCGGTGGTGGTTACCTACAACGGCACCGGTTTCGACCTGCCGATCATTCGCGCCCGCTTCCCGTACAACCTGTTCAACCATGTGCATATCGACTTGATGTGGCCTTTGCGTAAGCTGGGTTACCGTGGTGGCCTCAAACGGATTGAGCAGGCACTGGGGCTTGAACGCAGTCCCGCCACACGGGCAATGAGCGGTTGGGATGCGGTTACACTATGGCATGATTACCGCCGCGGGCACCGCCAGGCGCTGGATCTACTGCTCGCTTACAACGAGGAAGACGTCCGCAACCTCGAACCCCTTATGCAGTTGGTCTATGAGCGACTTAGTTGGTCGTTTTAATAAGGGGAAGATCACAATTCCCGCATACAGGTGATTGCATTGGTGCGATGGGTTTGCTAGCATGGTGGCATGCAAGAAGGCCACCATCTTTATGCGAATCGAAAGACGGTTGGGCAGCCCCGGCATGAGCGGCCGCTGGTCCGACTCGACCAGCTCAACCGGTTTATCCGCAAGCTGAACACGGATCCTGTTTATGAACCCGGAATCCACCCCATTCGAAAGACTGTTGGTCGCACTGGTTCTCGCCAAGGTTGATTTCGCCACCGTCGGCGGAGTTGCCTGCGCACTCAACGGGTTTGTTCGAACCACGGAAGACGTGGATCTTCTGGTCGCACTGGATGCGGGCAATGTGAATCGTCTGCTCAAGGTCTTGGGCCGGATCGGACAAGGGTATGCCCGCGAGTTGTCACCGGCCGACTTTGCGGATGATGAGGGTGCGATCCGCGTCATCGAAGATTTCCCGATCGATATATTCGTTCGAATGGGCGGTCGCCATCTGGACGATCTACGGGCGTACATCCGCCACAGCGATATCGATGGGACTCCCGTTCCCTTCCTTTCCGCGGAAGGACTCATCTTTCTCAAGGAGAAAAGCTTACGGGAAAAGGATCGGATCGATGTCGCTGCGCTCCGGCGAATCCTGTCGGAATCGTAGTCCGCCTTCAATCCCTGAAATATCGGCATTGTCCCGTGTCATTCAGTCCCTTTCTGTCTCCGCGCCCCGTTCCAAACCTTGGAACACCGGACGACACTCCTTTCCAAGCCTTGGAAGCCCCGCCGCCGGCTGGCTGCGGCTCATGAAAGCGTGATCCCGGTCCCATTCGGGCCGGCTCCCGGCACGTGTGGCATGGATCGCTGCAGGCCATCAAGCAGAATGTAGATGGCGGCGCCATGCTTCAGGTCAAGGACCGTGCCGTCGGCCGCGCCGTTGGTCAGCTCGATCGATTCAACCTCGAATCCCTTGCGCCGAATGCGCGCGGTGAAGGTGGGTGTGCGGTATTCCAAGTGCTCCCCAATCTCTTGCAACACGTGGGTGGCACCGGCCACCCGCGCTTCCATGCGGTCGCCCTCTTTATCCTTGAACCACATAAAGGCGTTGTCGTTTTCCACCTCGAATTCCGCCCGGTTCAAGTAGAGACGCGGCTTGTCCTTGTAGGGCTGCCCTGCGGTCGGGCAGAAGGTGACGCAATTGCCGCATTCGTTGCAGAAGTCGGTCAGGATGGCGATTTGATAGGGCTGATCGACGCGGAACGTGGTGCCGTGTCCCCGTTCCACCTGTCCGTTACGAACAGTCAGCGTCGGCAGCCGCGCTGCGAACGGGGTGATTTCGTAGGTCATGATGGCGAGGTTAGGACAGACCCCGACACAGATGCTGCACATCTGGTGGCAATCGAGGCAGCGGGCCGCTTCGGCCTGGGCCGACTCCCGGTCCAGCGTCAGCACGACTTCTTCGAAGTTCTTGCGGTCGCTCAGGGGGCGGTGCGGAATATGCTGGCGAAATTCGCGGCGGGCCCGGCGCCGGATCAGATCCACCTTGTCGAACTTGGGCCAGGCGGCACTAGGGTCTGCCGGTTGCTCCTCCTGACGACGGATAGCCGCCGCGATGGCTTTACCATCGCCGCAGGCCTTGACGATGGACGAGGGGCCGTCGGCGGCGGAATCGCCGCCGGAATAAACACCGGACACGGACGTTTCATAGGTAATCGGATCGACCTTTAAGTATCCTTTGGGTGTTAGTTCCGGTTGGTCATCCCCGAAGAAGTCGAGTATGGCGTTCTGGCTGATGGCGAGAATCATGGTGTCGAGCGGGATTTCGAATTCCGAGAAGGGGACCTCTTCAGGTTGTTTGCGGCCGTCCGGCCCGCGCGCACCCAGTTTCATCCGCTTGCATTGCAGCCCGGTCAAGCGACCGTTCTCGGAAAGCACTTGGTGGGGCAGGGCCAGCTCGTGGACCTTGATCCCTTCTTCCAGCAGGCCCCGGACTTCTTCCCGGTCGGCCGGCATTTGGTCGATGGTGCGACGGTAGATGATGCTGATGTGCGTGTCGGGCGGTGTCAACCGCCAGGCCGAGCGGGCGGCGTCCATGGCGGTATCGCCGGCTCCGATAACCCCGATGCGCTTGCCCAGCGTTACCGGCTGCTGCTCCCGCACCCGCCGCAGGTAGTAGAGTGCGTCCATGACGCCTTCGCAGTCCTCGCCCGGACAGCCCAGCCGCTTGGCCTGCTGGGCGCCCACCGCCACCACGGTATACTTGAAGCCTTGTTGCTTCAGGTCGGCCCGAGTGAAGTCGCGGCCCGCTTGCTGGTTGTAGCGGATATCGATGCCGAGATGTGCGATGATGTGCTGGTCCTGTTCGATGGTGTATTTCGGCAGCCGATAGCTTGGAATGGTGCCGGACACCATGCCGCCGGCATAGGGGTGTGCTTCGAAGATCGTCACCTGATAGCCGCCTTGTCCAAGTTGGTAGGCCGTGGCCAGGCCGGCGGGCCCGCCGCCAATGATAGCGACTTTGACGTCGCGATCCGGCTCCTTGTGCCGGTAGCGCGGGGTCACTTCCTTATCCATGATGAAACGCTTCATTTCGCGGATCGCCAGTGGTTCGTCGTAGTGGGTGCGGATACAGGTGTGCTCGCACAAGTGATCGCACACGCGCCCGAGAATAGTCGGTAATGGATTATCCTGCCGAGTGATTTCCACCGCGTCATCAAAGCGGCCTTCGCGCACGGCGGCCATGTATTGCGGGACCTGTTGGTCGATGGGACACTCGTCTACGCAGGGGGCTTCAATGCAATCGAATAGATCAAGTTTGCGCGTGGTCTTGCTCTTGGCGGTCATGAAGGTTGGTTTGGCCAGGAGACGGTTGGTGAACGTGCTATCGGCGTAATACCGGAGATTGATCCTGCCGCAGACTCGAATCACTTCGTCGCTCAGGCGGTTCAACACTTCGCTGTCTTCGATATTGATCTGCGCGGCCCAGGCGCGTACCCAGTCGCGGACGCGATATTCCTGATAGTCCCGCGGGTTGTGGGCCAACTTTTGAGCCCATTCACGGCAGACCGACCATTTCAGGATCACGCCATGATGGGTCCGCGCCGCATCCTGCAGCATGCGGGCAAAGTCATGAACAAACGCGGGATGGGCGATGGCCGTACGGGCGACAAAATCGGGAATATCCTGAGCGTGGACTCGATCCATGGCGGTGTTCATGTTCTCCAGATACTGCAGCATTCGCAGATAGCCGCCGGATTTGAGAATGTCGGAACAGACCGTCACGGTGGCCATACCGCACCGTAACAGCTCCGCGACGTTGAACGCGTCGGCACCGGCGGCATAGGAGATTTTCAGCACCCCTTTGAACTCTTCCGCCAAAACGCTGGCGAGGGTCGTCGTAATCGCGTGTAACGGTCGCCCCGAGAGGTACATCATCTTTTCTTTGGGATCGAAGACAGTTCGGAAGTTTTCCACTTCCAGCGTATTCGACAACTTCACGCCGAATTCCAGTTTTTCGCGTGCGGCAATGGTGGACAAATTATGGATCATCTGGATGGCATCGGGATATTTGAGATCGTGGTCAAAGGCTGCCGTCGGGACCACTACATCCTCGTAACCAAGATCGTCGTTGAGAATCTCGCGCACGCGTTCCGGGCCGAGCAGGGTGGGGTTGCATTTGACGCTGGTATGCAGCTTCCGCTCGCTCATTAAGTAAGCGGAGATCTTCTCGATCTCGTCGGGTGGACAGCCGTGCATGGTGGATAGGGTCACGGTGTTCGAAAGCTGCGCTGAGATCGGGATATCCTTCACGGCGGGATAATGCCGTGCGACCAGATCAACGTAAGGGCCCAGGTGGCTTGCTGCATCGTGCATCTGGTCGAGGTACCACTGGACGTTGGGCTGGCGTATCCCTTTCAGATCGTAGCCGACGCTCATGTTGAAAATCAGGCCGGGTCGTTCGCCGGGGTAGCCCAGTTTGTGGTGCAGCGCATGAATGAGCACCCAGGCGCGCAGGTATTCATCGAACGATTGGTGGACTTTCAGCTCCTGCGACCATTCTACATTGTAGCCTTCGTCTTCCAGATCGATACAGGGCTTCGACACATCGAGTTCGTCCAGGGTCTGGATGGTTTTCAATTCGATAAAGCGCGCGCCGCATAGCCAAGCTACAATAATATTCTGGGCCATTTGCGAGTGCGGGCCGGCGGCGACGCCGATCGGCGTCTCCAGCGGGTCACCGTATTGGGTGAGGCGA
>SLLF01000200.1 GCA_007134175.1 Kiritimatiellia bacterium
GGCGGGGGGTACCTGTCTTAATCGCGGTTGCATCCCAAGCAAAATGTTGATCTATCCGGCGAGTCTGGCGGAGAAAATCAGGCTGCTGCACAAGTTTCATATGGATGCCGAACATCGCCGAATTGATTTTGGCGCACTGGTAAAATCGATCAATGACTACACCGATTCCGTCTCCGACCAACAGCGGCAGGACTGGCATGGCATGCCCCATCTCGACTACCTCACCGGCACGGCACGGTTCCGCGCCGAGCGGGAGGTGATCGTGGGTGCGGAGGTGCTGGCGGCCGAGCGCATCGTTATTGCTACCGGCTCGCGCCCCTTTATCCCCGACATTCCCGGTCTGGCCGCCACGCCGTTCATGACCAGTGCGGCGGCGCTGCGCAACCGCACCTTGCCGCAAAGATTGGCCGTGCTGGGCGGCGGTTATATCGCGGCGGAGCTGGGAGGGGCCTACGCCGCGTTGGGCAGTGACGTGACCTTTCTGCTGCGCCGCACCTTCCTCCGGCGGGAGGACGCGGATATTGTGGCGGAGTTTGACGCCCATTTTACGCCGGGCAAAACGGTTTATACCCATACGCAGATAGACGCCGTCCGGCATCAGGACGGGATCTTCCAGCTGGCCTGCCGCCACGTTAGCGGCGACGAATTTCACGTTGAATCCGATGCATTGCTCGTGGCAACGGGGGTGCGGCCAAATACCGATAGCTTGGGATTGGCCCACACGGGTATCGAGGTCAACGCGGACGGGTTCATTGCCGTGGACGACTATTTACAGACCACGGTTCCCGGAGTTTATGCGTTGGGCGATGTGGCCGGTAATTTTCTCTTCAGGCACAGCGTCAATTTTGAAGCGGAATATTGGTTGCAAGCGAATGTCTGCTCGACTCAACCGTTTCCCATTGACTATCCGCCGATGCCCAGTGCCGTATTCACACACCCGGAAATCGCTTCGGTGGGGCTTACGGAATCCGCCGCCCGCCGGATGGGTCACGAGCTGGTGGTGGCGCAGGTTCCCTATACGTCCTGTGCGATGGCGGTAGCGCGGGGGGTGGACCATGGCCTGGTTAAACTTCTTTTTGACCGTGCCGCTGCCCGCTTGCTGGGTGCCCATATCGTGGGGGAAGAAGCCGCCTCTTTAATCCAGGAACTGGTGCTGGCGATGACCCACCGGTTGACTGTGCAGGATCTGTATCGCCAAGTATATATTCACCCCGCCTATCCCGAAGTGGTACGCAACGCCGTACGCAAGGCCTTGATTCAATTCGAGCCGGGCCGGTCGGTGTTATTTTGATGCGCCGAAAGATTCGTGCCGTAAAAGAGGTGTAGACGTCCACGTCCATTCGTGCGTGCAGGATTTTGAGCATGAGGCTTTGGACAAGGAACAGCGTACTCAATAAGCCGATGGCCACTACACAGAACGGCCGGCCGCCGCGCATGTGTGTTGCGACTAAGTAAGACAATTTGGTCGGAAATAGTAGCGGATGCAAGCACGATGTTCCGGTTGGTCGGTGGATTGACGGGCCATGATGACGGCTTGATCTTCCTGCAGCCTGTTGCTAGCGTCTGGTTCAACGCTGGGGGCGCTCTCTTGGGAGAGCTGAGAAACCTGCATGTTGCGGGTAACCCTTGGAACCTGTTTGGGTAATGCCAACGTAGGGAATGCGGCATCGATTCACCATCCATGCACCTTTGCCTGCCGTCGGCACACGAAAGGAAACACTGATGGATGTAGGATCGATTGGTATCTGGCTCATGGCTTTTTCCGCCGCCTTTTTCGCCTGGCTTGGCATCCGGGCGGTTCGTGGGCATCGGTTGACCTTGGAGGATCATCTGGTCTGCCGCAATACGGCGGGGTCCGGGACCGGCGCGGCCACGGTGGCAGCCTCGGTGATCGGGGCCTGGGTGTTGTTCAGCCCTGCCGAGACGGCGATGTGGGCGGGGCTGGCCGGTGTCGCGGGATACGCGCTGGGGCAAGCGGCACCGCTTTTCGGTTTCGCCTGGCTGGGCCCTCGCTTGCGCCGCTTAATGCCCAGCGGGCATTCCTTGGCGGAATATGTCCACCACCGCTACGGGCGGCCCATGCACCTGTTGACGCTGATCATCATGGTCTTCTACATGTTCGTCTTTCTCGCCGCCGAGCTGACGGCAATCGCACAAGCGATCCGGTTGGTGGCCGATGTCCCGCTGTTCTGGACCGCGCTTGTCGTAGCGGTCGCGACCGTGGCGTATACCTCGTACGGTGGCCTGCGCGCCTCGATCTTCACGGATCGGATTCAGTTTATGCTTATCGTCCCGCTCCTGCTCTGCTTGGTCATTGGTACCTTCGTGGTACTAGGCGGTACCGGACCCGCGCTGGATACCGCCCGCCAGGAGACCCCGCATTTGTTTTCCTTTACCCATCTGGCCGGGGTCGAATTCGGTATCACGCTGGTGATCGCCATTCTCGCGGCCAATATGTTTCACCAAGGATTCTGGCAGCGCGTATACGCCTGTCGCGATGAACGCACCTTGCGTCGCGCCTACGGCCTGGCGGGCCTCATGGTCATCCCTATGGTCATGATCGCAGGCGTATTCGGATTGGTCGCGATCAGTTCCGGCCTCGCGGATGGATCTGCCTCGGTGGCCCTGTTCGCGGTCATTATCGACACGCTACCCGGGTGGATGATCTGGTTGGTGTTGGTGTTGGCTATTGCGCTGGTGATGAGTTCCATGGACACCCTCTTGAACGGCATCGCCAGCACCGTGACGAGCGATCTGGCCCGGATACGACCCGACTGGACCGCTGCGCGTTTGCTCCGTTTTACCCGCTGGACGACCGCCTTGCTGGCGATTCCTGCCATAGGGATTGCTGCTCAAGGCCACAGCGTGCTCTATCTTTTTCTGGTGGCCGACCTGGCCTGCGCGGGGGCGTTGTTTCCCGTCTTCTACGGCTTGTTCGTGCGCCGCTTCACCGGCACCGGCGCAATGGTTAGCACGGTGATCGGCATCCTGGTCGGCACCCTCTACTTTCCCGCCCCTGATTTCACCCCCTGGTTGAACATTCCGTTCGCAGGCAGCTTCCTAATCAGCTTTGCTGCTGCGCTGCTGGTATCCACCCTGGTGGCGCTGGGTTGGCACGGCGTGGCCATTTGGGCCAAACGTACACCGTGCTTTGACTTCACGATCCTGGCGGAGCGGGTGCTGTTGCTGGGGGAAAAGTCGAATCCTCCCGCAATCGACGGTCGTATTTCCCTTTAGGGTTGACACGCTCCTGTCGTCGGCAGGTCACTCATACGTGAATGGTTGTAGGCCAGCCCTGCTTGTGTCGCCATAGCTTCGGCGAAGGCGCATGCGGTTGACCTACAGGGGCGGCCTACGTCAGGATGCAGCCGGGCTCTGCCGCGTGAAGATTGCCAGTCAACGCATAGGCGCGGGCCCGCGAACCACCACCGCAAACTACCCGGTGCGGGCAGGTCCCACAGGCACCCTCCAGCAGGTCCGGATTACGCAAGGCGCGGAACGTGGGTGAATTCCTATAGACGTCGATGATGGATTGATCCCGCACATTGCCGCAGGGCAAGGGCAGGAACCCGCTGGGCGACACCACTCCCGTATGATCCACGAAGCAGAACCCCCGCCCGGCATTTACCGCCACCCGCGGCATATGCCCATGCGCGGCCACCAAGGACTGATGATCCGGATAACGCTCCGCCAGGAACCGTCGATAATGCTGTCCTTCGGTAACTTTGACCTTGTAGTCCACCCGCTGCGACAAGTCGTCCAGCTTGGCGAACAGGACCTCAAATTGGTCGACCGTGCAACCTTCCAGCCCGACGCCCCTGCCGGTCGGTACCAGGAAAAAAACCTCCCAAAAGACCACCCGCAGCGCGGTGACTAATTCCGCCAACGCATCAAAATCATCCGCGTTCCAGGCCCCAAACACCGTGTTGACCTGTAAGGGGATAGACAGCTCATGCGCCCATTGGGCCGCCTGCATCGCTTTGGCGAACGAGCCGGGGACTTGCCGGAAGTTATCGTGCTTGGTAGCCGTCTCGCCATCGATGCTGATGGCCATCTGATCCAGTCCCGCTGCCCGGATCGACATCATGCGCTCCCGCGTCAGCCGGTCGGTCGTCGCCGGAATGGTCCCGACACGCAACCCCAATTGGGCGGCGTAGGCGATCAGTTCTTCCAAATCTTCGCGCTGCAACGGGTCGCCCCCCGTAAAGATGATCAAAGGCGTGCCCATCCGGTGCACGTCGTCCAGCAGTGCCTTGCCTTCATCCGGTGAGAGCTCCAGTGGGTCGCGTTTATGAATCGCCTCCGCCCGGCAATGCAGACAGGCCAACTCGCAACTACGGGTCACTTCCCAGATCACCAGCAGCGGAGACTGATCAAAGTCCACACTGAAACGGGAACGCGACAAGGCGGGGCGCGCGCCGTGGCCCGGATGGGTTGAATGCGTGTTGTTCATGGCGTCATTGAGAGCGCTGGCGAACACTTGGCCGCACTGGACACGGTGATAAGCCGCACGTTCGCCCGCCGTCATTTTGAGCGGAGCGTAGCGTAGTCGAAAAATCTCGTTTTCCGCCGAGCCGCGTCGCCTCTGGATCCGTTTCCAACGCGACGGTGGTTGGCGTGATTCTGAGATGTCTCCCTTCGGCATCGCTCAGGGCAGGCTCAGTTCGACATGACCAAGTCCCTCCAGGCTCCATAACAGCCTCCACACACGTTCCTCCCAAGCAATTACTCCATCAATTACTTACAGCGCAACCGGCCCCGTGCCGGTAATTAGATTAAGACGACGCTATCTTATATCGCCAGGATTGTACAGA
>SLLF01000117.1 GCA_007134175.1 Kiritimatiellia bacterium
AAAGCCTCGTGGGGGAACGAAGCGATAAACTCGTCCAAATGGGAATTCCGACTCATGACATCCTTCCTTTTGGACACAGGACTTTGTCGGGGAACGCGCCGCGAGTCAATGCCGGAATACGGGAAACGTGTCAGGTGTCGAGTGTCGGGTAGGTACTTGTCTCTGAGAACATTTGATTTCCTTAATCTTTCGCCTTCATGTGCGCCGTGGAAAGGCCGCATCGCCCTGTGGGTACGAAACCCACCCGGCCCCTGTCGCTCCGGCCGGAAGCAGTTGGAGCAGGCGTGGAGGTAACGAAGCGTCTGAAGCCTCCGATGTGAAAGGTCCCGTAGGGGATCAGCGAGCACACAGGCCCTAGTAAGGACTCTATTATCCGATTAATTGCAGAACGTTTTGCGGCAGGGCATCGGGGACAGTTTGGGGTAAGCAAGCGGGGAGGGCGTTGACCCCGGATGGCGGTAGCCTGTCCGGATTGGACGAAACGAGGGATTTATACGCTGAGATGAGCGAGAGCGGCTGGCCACACAGTATTTCCAGCGCATCGTTTGGGACCACAGCCTTTTGCCTGGTCTTTTTTAATTGGTTTTTGTGAAATATGCGTTGACTGCTAGCGAATTACATGTAATGTGCAGGTAATGGTTGCGAGTGTTAATAGGTTGTTGTGCCTATACGTTGAATACCGGTGGGCGGTCTTGTGCCGTCGGCGGAAGCGGCGGATTGGAAGCCGCCGTCCCGCTTTTCGATAGTCAATTGACGCTGGTCTTCAGCCAACTGTTCTGATATCGCCCGCCCCTACGCCTCAATCAACTCCAGCAGTTCCGCCGGTGCGCGGGTGACCACCACGGGTTTCTGGTTCCGGTTGACGGCCTTGAGGTCATACGCCGCAGCCTCGATATCCTTTGCCTTAGCGGTGGCTCCCCGCGACGCCTTCGCCAGCGCCTCGATTTGCTCCTTGACGGAAGGGGTGGCCGGACGTGACTAAGGCATCGATCAATTCCTGGCGGGTGGGCAGATCCACCCAGAGTATGCGTCCTGTTCGTAACTGCTTGCCCCGCAAGCAAAAGAAAAATGCAAAAAAAGCTTGCACCACAATATATAGGTGTTTATGGTGGTTTGCAGTTTGTTGACAACTATATGTTGTGGTTGTTAATAACTACTTACCCCCTTGATTTGAAGCCAATTACCTAAAGGAGGACGACTCATGCTGGAATCGAATGCTGTGGTCGAATTGACCGAAACGGAAACACCGCGTACCGAGCGGACTCAACGGAAAAAGGGTGGTGCGCGTAAGCGTGACGCCGGTAATGGCAAGGGGCTCAAGGTGACCCGCGTGTTTAGTCAGGCGGGCGTTGATCCCTTTGACACGGTAGAGTGGGAACGGCGTACGGCCGGGATCACCGATGACAAGGGGCAGGTCATTTTTGTGCAGGAAAATGTCGAGGTGCCCAAGACATGGTCGATGCTGGCCACCAATGTTGTGGCCTCAAAGTATTTTTACGGGGAAATCGGGACGGAGGAGCGGGAATACTCGGTACGGCAACTGGTGCACCGCGTGGCGCGCAGCATGACCGACTGGGGGTTGCGTGACGGCTATTTCGCGTCGGCGGAAGATGCGGAAATCTTCTACGCGGAGCTAGCCACGCTGTGCCTGCACCAATACGGCGCCTTCAACTCACCGGTCTGGTTCAACTGTGGTTTGTTCCACATCTACGGCGTCGGCAAGGATAGCGGTGCCGGCAACTATTTCTACAACGCCACAAACAACCGGGTCGAGCGCGCCCCGACCCAGTACGAGTACCCGCAATGCTCCGCCTGCTTCATCCAGTCGGTCGACGACACGATGGAAGGGATCATGGAGTTAGCGCATAGCGAGGCGATGTTGTTCAAGTACGGCAGCGGAACCGGTACGGATTTGTCCACCATCCGCAGCTCGCGCGAGAAACTGAGCGGCGGGGGGACGCCCAGCGGTCCACTGTCGTTCCTGAAAGTCTATGATTCCATCGCCAGCGTCGTGAAGTCCGGCGGTAAGACGCGGCGCGCGGCGAAGATGAATACGCTGAAAGACTGGCATCCGGACATCAAGGAGTTTGTCCAGGCCAAAGCCAAGGAGGAAAAGAAGGCGTGGGCCTTGATTGAGGCCGGCTACGCCGGGGACTTTAACGGGGAGGCCTATGGCTCCATTTGCTTCCAGAATGAGAACCTGAGCGTGCGGTTGACGGACGCCTTTATGCAGGCGGCGATCAACGATGAAGAGTGGACCACGCACTACGTTACCGACGCCAATAAGCCGGGACCGACCTACAAGGCGCGCGATATTTTGAAGTGGATGGCGGAAGGAACCTGGATATGCGGGGATCCCGGGGTGCAGTACGAGGATACGATCCAGCGCTGGCATACCTGTAAAGCATCGGCGGCGATCAATTCGTCCAACCCGTGCAGCGAGTACATGTTTCTGGACAACACCGCCTGCAATCTGGCGTCGCTCAACCTGATAAAGTTCATGGATGGTGAAGGGCACTTTGATGTGGAACGGTTCAAGGCGGCGGTGGACATCTTCATCACCGCCCAGGAGATTGTGGTGGATAATGCCAGTTATCCGACCGAATCCATCGCGGAGCGCAGCCACATTTACCGTACCCTGGGTCTGGGCTATGCCAATCTGGGCTCGTTGCTGATGTCACTGGGGTTGCCGTATGACAGCCCGGAAGGGCGGGGCATTGCCGGCGCGTTGACGGCGGTCATGCATCTGGAGGCGTACGCACAGTCGGCCCGCATCGCCGGACAGCGCGGTCCGTTCGAGGGGTATGACGCCAATCGCGAGCCGATGTTGGAGGTCATGCAGCAGCACCGGGACGCGATTGGACAGATTCGCAGCGTCTGCCCGGAATACCTGCTGGAAGCCGCGCGTCAAGCCGGTGAAGAAGCGCTGGCGCTGGGCGGTCGTTTCGGCTATCGCAATGCACAGGTGACGGTGCTGGCGCCGACCGGAACGATCGGGTTCATGATGGACTGTGACACGACGGGTGTGGAGCCGGATATTGCCCTGGTGAAGTATAAATTGCTGGCTGGCGGCGGTATGCTCAAAATCGTCAACCGCACCGTGCGTCAGGCGCTGGCCCGGTTGGGCTATAACGAGGAACAGGTCGATGCCATCGTGGAATACATCGACGAGCACGATACGATCGAGGGCGCACCGGCTTTACGGCCGGAACACCTGCCGGTCTTTGATTGCGCATTCAAGCCGCGCAACGGCAAGCGCTATATCCAGTACTTGGCGCACGTCAAAATGATGGCGGCGGTGCAGCCATTCCTGTCCGGGGCCATCAGCAAGACGGTTAACATGCCGGAACAGGCCTCCGTGGAAGAGATCATGGAGACCTATATCGAGGGTTGGAAGCGCGGGTTGAAGGCGCTGGCCATCTACCGGGACGGCTGCAAGCGCAGCCAGCCGGTCAGCACCGGTAAGAAGGAGACCGTTAAGGCGGAAGAGAAGAAGCCCGGCAGCAACGGGACCAAGGCCCATCCGCTGCGCCGACGCTTGCCGAATACCCGCCGGTCCGTGACGCATAAGTTTGAGATTGGCGGCCATGAAGGGTACCTGACTGTCGGCCTGTATGAGGACGGCAGCCCCGGCGAGCTGTTCATCACGATGGCGAAGGAAGGTAGCACGATCGGTGGCATCATGGATGCCTTCGGTACGGCTATCTCAATCTGTCTCCAGTACGGTGTGGACCTCAAAACGCTGGTGAACAAGTTCGTGCACACCCGGTTCGAGCCCAGCGGGTTTACCAAGAACCCGGATATCCCCATGGCCAAGTCCCTGATGGACTACATCTTCCGCTGGCTGGGCCTGACTTTTGTCACCGGCTATCAGTTGGAGATGCAAAACGCGGTCGAAGAGCCACCGGTAACCAATGCCCCGCAGGACAAGGTGCAGGCCACTGCGCAGCAGGCAAAAACGGCACAGCAGCAGGAGGCTTTAAAGAAGTTGGACGACCAATTCGCCCACTTCATGGAGGATGCGCCGATCTGCGACATGTGTGGTTCCATTACGGTACGCAACGGGGCTTGCTATCGCTGCTTCAACTGCGGTAACTCAATGGGATGCTCCTGAAGCGTCCGTATCTCGCCGGAGATCAGGCCGAGTGGCTTGATTCCTGCGCCCCCTGCGGCCTTGTGCCGCAGGAGCGGGAGTTTGGATTTGCTACAGGCCGTGGTTGCCGTGTGCCCGAGAGGGTCGCGTGGAGGTCTATTGTGTTTTCCCGATCAACGTCGGGCTCTTTCCATCATGTATAGCGCAATAGCTCGTGAAAGTTTGGCTCCCGCGGCGCAAGGCCGCAGGGCGCCCGGCGAGAAACGTGGACGAGGTGTTTGCCATCGCAAGCAGCGCAATTGGCTGGGCGTGCACCAGCATGTAAGCTTGCGTTCCCGCTCGGCTTCACACTAGGCTCGGATCATGCCTGCCATCCACCAGTTCATTGCCGGCTATAGCCGCGGCGACGCCATCAGCAACGAAGCGGTCTACTTGCGGGACATCTTCCGTGAGTGGGGCTACTCGGCGGATCTGTTTGCCGAACGAAAGCGTATCCTGCCGGAACTGCGCGGGGATGCCATTGATGTCATGGAAGCCCCGGCGCGGCTGCAACCGAACGATGTGGCTTTTTTACATCTTTCGATTGGCTCAGCCGTGAACGAAGTATTTGCGGCGTTGCGCTGCCGTAAGGTGGTCCTTTACCACAACATTACCCCGCCTGAATTCTTTCGCGGGGTTCATGAAGAAGTGGCCAATTGTTTGGCGCAGGGGCGGGAACAAG
>SLLF01000210.1 GCA_007134175.1 Kiritimatiellia bacterium
CTCCCCCTGCATGTTACTTACCGTGTTGGCGCTATTTGCGCAATTCGTAATTCAACTACTGCGTATACGTGTGCACGCTGGTGGCGGCGGAGGGCAGGTAATTCACGCCGAACCAGCACATCAGGAGGATGACAAAGGCCAGGCTCAAGACCCAAAGCGAGGGCAAGACCTGCTGGGGCCGGTGCAGGCGGTGGTGCATGTAGACCAAGTAAACGATCCAAGTGAGAAAGGCCCAGGTCTCTTTGGGATCCCAGGTCCAGTAATGGCCCCAGGCTTCCTTGCCCCATAAGGCGCCAAAGAGCAGGCCGAGCGACAAAAAGCCGAATCCGATGTAAACCAGATTGTCGGCCAGGTGCAGCTCGCGCAATCGTTCGCCACGCGCATAATGCACCACCAACCCCTTGACCGCCACGATGGCCGAGGCGGCCAGCAAGGCGTAGGCAAAGATGTAGACGATCACGTGCGGCACAAACCAAGGACTCTGCAAGGCGGGCATCAAGTCGCGATCGTAATTGTAGGGATTAACGATGTTAATCGTCAGGAAGACGCCGGCCACCAAGGCCGCGTAATAGAGCATCCAGCGATAGCCCCAGCGCAAATAGACCGCGTACCCGATGGCGGGGAGGAACAGGCCGTACCATAAACGCGTCTCGCCCAGCGTACGCAGCGGGGCCCGACCCATTGCCCGCCATAACAGACCACACAGCAGCGCCAGCATCACGATCCCGGCCACATACGCCAGATGCGCGGCTAACCGTACGGTCCGATGCCGCTTAGCGGGCACAAACAACAGCAACGCCACCAACCAGCACCCCATGGCCACAAGCGTGTAACGGGCTGGATCAAACGGTAGCATGGCGACCCTCTTGCCCTTTTTCCGGTGGCGGCGACCACGGTTTGCGGCCCATGAACATGAGGTATACCGCGCCCGCCAGCAGCATGTAGATTCCACCGTAGACCACCGGCAACCACGGGTCGCGGATGCATTCAATGATCGACGTGCGCGACCAGCGACCGAAGCGGTCGTCGTAGCTGTATTGATAGAGTTTCCAACCGGCGGCCGCGTAGGGGCGATTGACTTCAATCACAATCTCCTCGGCGTCCGCGTCCGGCGTATACAGGATCGCCCGGGAACGGTAGGCGCTGGCGCGCGGAACGGTCATGGCCAGCGAAAGGTCGTCGTCCACCGCCAACAGCTCATGCGGAAAAGCAAAACTGCCGCAGGTGATCCAACCCTCGCGCACCTCGCCCGTCGCATCGTGCACCGCTCGAATCCGCGCGGCCGGTCCGGCTCCCTGATCAAAGACCGGTTCGTAGCGGTCGCCAATCGGCATGGCGAGGGCGTGGAACCGCAGCACGGTCACGTCCCAGGCGCCTATACGGCCCTCGACCTCGTCACCAATCTCAATGACATGGGCCAGGGTATCCGGCACAATCCGGTGCGTGTCGGTTTCCACCTTAACCAATTTGGGGGCGAACTCCTCTTTCTCGAAACGGATCAGCTCCAGGGCCAGCGGCATTTCATGCGCGTGTCCTTCGGCGTTGGTGGCGGTCCAGACCAGCTCGCCTTCCCGCAACTCCATAAGCCAGCGTTCCACGTCCGGGGCCCCCATCAGGCCGGCCAACACGGCTACGTAGAGCCCCAAATGGTTCAACAAGAAACCAATGTCTTTGAGCCGGCACGGTATCAATCGGTTGACCGTCGCCATGCCAAGCGTGGCGAGGAAGAAGCACATGCCGAACAGAAACGGCCAACTGGTGGTTAGGCTGGCCAGACCCAGCCGCCGGATCCAGGGCGCGGCGGCTTCATCGTCCTGCAACACCAATCCCATCAACAACGCCAGCACGGTCACCAGGGCCAACGCACAGATGGTCGCGGGGATGCGGCGCAACCAGACCACTAGGTCGGCCTGCGGCGCCACGACATGCACGAGCACCAGTATACCGCTGAAGACCAAAGCGACCACCACGTTCACCGGCCAGGCCAACGCCTGCGATTGCAAGCCGCCGCCGACCCATTGCAAGGCGAATCCGACCAGTAATAAGCCGCCCGCGATCCAAGCGCCTTCCCGGTAGCCCCACGGTTGGACCCAGATGGGCTTGGTCACCCGTGGCGATGCTTGGTCGGATTGTGCCCGGTTCAATGTCGTGTCCCCTGTGACTGTTGGGAAACGCCTGGCTCACCGAGCCGCCTTCGCGGGGCTATGGCGTGCCATGGACGGTTCGCGTCTTCCTTAGGAACACGACACATAAATCCGCACCAGTTGTAGCCGGGCGCGCTGAGCCCGGCAGGCCGCCCCCAACGTGGGCGGCTACAGCATGGGTTACGGATGAAATCTGCGTTAGTATACGTGTGTAGACTTCTCAACAGCCGCCCACTCCGCAATGATTAATCAAAGAGATACGATCCCATATGGTCCGGGTCCGCTTTCCGTTCGTCCCAGCGCTGGTGGCGGGCGTGGGCCTCGGCCAGCCATTGTGGGACAACTTCATCCAGAAAGATTTGTTTTTCCGCTTCCAGTTTCGCCAAGTCGATACCGATATAGGTTTGGGCCTTCTCCTTGGTGGACACGTCCGGCAATGGAACCGGGCCGGTGTGTCCCAGTTCATGCAGCACGCCCGCAATCTTGTGGCGCGCCTGGTGGGCCAGATCGATACCGGCCCCGATGGTCCGCGTCAACTCCAGCGGGGCATGAAACGACCCGCCATGGGTGGCCGCCGCATAGTCCCAGCGCCATTGCGCGTGACGGATCAGGTGGAGCGCTTCATGCATCTGTGCGTCCGTCGCCCCGAGATTCCACGCGAATTCCGCTTCCAGATGCGTCGTTACCAGTATGTCTTCCAGCCGGGTCCGCACCTCCTTGACCATGTCCTGGCGGTCGTAGACGTTGCGCGTCAGTTCCGCCTCGCTTTGGCGGTGACAGGTCTGGCAGGAATTGACGATATTGTTCAGCGGGCTTTGAATGCGGTGGTCGGTGAATTTCTGGCCGCCTTCGGTCTTGTAGGGCATATGGCAGTCGGCGCAGGAAACACCCCGCTGATAGTGGATGCCGGTGGTGAACACTTCATAATCCGGGTGCTGGGCTTTAATCATCGGTGCGCGGCTCAACGGATGGATCCAGTCCGCGAACGCGTGATCATCGAAATATTCAGCCATATCCTCCGCCCGCATACCTTTGTCCCATGGAAAGATCAGATAATTGTTCTGGCCGAAGTAATACTCCACGTGGCATTGGGCACAGGCCAGTGAGCGCATTTCCTGATGGGTGGCCCGAGTGACAGCGCGTCCTTGCCGTTCAAAGGCCTCGGCCAGGGCCGGTAGCGTGATGCGCAAGTTCAGCGTGGCCGGGTCATGGCAACTGGCACAGCTTATCGGGTTGACCACTTCTGCGCCAAAATCGGACAGGGCCTTGGCGTAGAACTCCTCCGGTCCATGCTCTTTCATCAGGCGCGCCACATCCGGGCTTTTGCAGGTCCAACAGGTCGCGGGTTGCGGCCCGTCGCCCGCCTTCATCGGCGCGCCGGTCCGCAGCGTTTCGTGCACGTCCTGCACCGAATAGGTGTGGCCACGGGAAAGGTTGTAATCCCTTGAAAAGCCATAGCCGGCAAAGAGGATGACCAGCCGGGGATTTTCCGCCAGCAAGTCGCGGCGTTGTGAACCCAAGTGCTTGCTGCGGAAGCTGGTGTCGGCCATCTGTTCGTAGGTATTGAATTGCCGCGGAAAGTTACGGCCCCACACCTCCGCCCGCGGTTCCAGCGGATCAATATCCGTCAGCGGCGTGTAGGCGAACTGGGCCTCGGTACGTCGTTCCACGATGGTGTAGGTGAAAATACCCAGCAGGAACACCAGCGCCATGGACACTAGGAACAGGACCCAGCCGACCCAGGGCTTTTCTTGTATTGCTTCGCCTATCGTTTTCATTTCGTTCTCCTTCGCTGTTATGGCTCCTGCACACCGTAATCGATCATCGCCGCAAACGTTCCTGCAGCCAGTCCGGCATCGGCGACTGCGGCACCGGTACGCGCGCATGGGGCGTGGCGGCCAGGCTGCGCACCGTGCCGTGCGGCACATCGCGATGACACTCGAAACACAACTTCCCCTCCCCTGCCCGCGCGCTCTTTGCCGTCACGTGATAGGCGGAGACCCGTTCATTAGTGAAATCGTGGCAGCGAATGCAGTTTTCCTGCACCACCATCCGCCCGGCTTCGTGCATCATGATCACGTCCGGCTCGCGGCGCAGCGTGAAAATGGCCACATGGCGCGAGCCGTCCTTGGCCTTGTAGTAATAGTGGCGGAAGAGATTGTCCTGCGGCACATGGCAGTCGGTACAGGTCGCGTGTTCGCGGTGGGCGCTGTGAAACCAGGTGGCGTAATGAGGTGCCATCACATGGCAATTGACGCAGGTGGCTGGTGAATCGAAAATGTAGCTGGTGAAATTGGACACAATCGCGGCGTAGACCGCCACCCCGGTAAACGCACCGGCCAGCACCATCACCGGTGCCCGCCAATGCGGGGGCGGAATCACGACCTTCCACAATCGCCGTAGGCCACGCATCAATAAAGCCCTTTCACTCTTAATTAAAGCGAGTATGACGCGCGCCGGCAACACGTCAACGCCATAAATGCACCAACAAGCGAAATCAGTTTTTCCCTGATAGGCGACTCATCTGGCGTTGTCACCAGAAGGTAGAGTTCCCACCACCATCCTGCCATTCGTGCATGCTGAGAAGTTGGTGAACTTTCGCACTTTTTCGATGAAGAAATTTGAGTAAGCGTAACCGCTGAAGGGTGGCGGTTAAGGTTGGC
>SLLF01000056.1 GCA_007134175.1 Kiritimatiellia bacterium
CCCTTCGCTGCCGCCTTTCACACGTCGCAGAATTTCAGTCCGCGTCAACCATTCCGGCGGCCGCTCATAACCGGCGTACGCCCGGTAGCTGCTCCAGCGAAACGAACGCAGCTGGTAGTGGCTGGGCATCAAAACATACGCGTGAACCTCGATCAGGAACCGCTTCGTCATCTCTGCCAGTCGCTAAAGGAACTCCCGCCGATCACGCGTATCGTGATAGATGTTGTCTCGTCGCTGGCATGACTCGGGGCTCATGCAGACTGCTAATCTTTCATGGTAAGACTCTTTCATTCTCTATGTTCCGCCGGTTTTCATCGGCGCTTTCGACGTGACCCCTTATTGCCCCCTTATTGCCCCTGTATTCGTACTGGTAGCGGTCCCCCAGCAGCTCCGGCAGGTTCTCGGGAAAATGTTCCCAGTCGAAGGGGATAACCGGCACAACCGGCTGGCGCAGCACGAAATCGGCAACCGTTCGGGGTGTGTTTTACCAAGGGTTGGAGAACAATGATTTGTAGGACGGGGCCTGTCCCTGCGTATGCTGCGTCTACATAACCACGTGCGCTAGCCTTATGCGATGGCGCTCAGGTAGGGGTTCTGTTTCAGCTCTTCGCCTATGGTGGTATGCGGGCCGTGCCCGCAGTAGACCGTTGTGGCTGCTGGTAGACGGGCCAAACGCAGCAGGGAATCGGTTAGTTGACGCAGATCGCCGCCGGGCAGGTCGGTGCGGCCCACCGAATGCTGGAACAGCACGTCGCCACTGAACAACACGTCGCGGTCACGAAAATAGAAGCCGACGTGACCGGGCGCGTGGCCGGGCAATTCGAGCACCTCGTAGCTGAAAGCGGCGTCGGTCCACGATTGGCCTTCGGCCAGCTCGCGCTCGATGGTGGCAGGCTGTTCGGGGACGTCATAGTAGGGCGGCATGGCGTTCGCCTCGCCGAAGGCCCACGCGATGTCCGCCGGATGCATGGCGATGGGGCAGGGGAAGGCACGATGCACGGCGGCGAGCGCGGATACATGATCCATGTGGCCATGCGTAACCAGTATAGCAACAGGTGTCAGTTTTTCGCTGCGCAACAAGGCGATAATCCGCTTCGCTTCGGCGCCGGGATCGATGACGAGCGCTTCCCGTTGCGCGTTGTAGGCTACAAAACAATTCGACGCGAACGCGCCTACCGTGCATTCAATGATGTTCATAGTAGATCCTGTAGTCCTGCTTCATCCAATGTGGGAATGTTAAGATCCCGGGCCTTGTCAAGTTTCGAACCGGCGTTATCGCCAGCCACCACGTAGTCCGTCTTGCGTGACACACTGCCGGTCACCTTGCCGCCGGCGGCTTCGATCCGGGCGCGGGCTTCGTCACGAGTCCAGTTCGGCAGGGTTCCGGTCAAGACAAACGTCTTTTCGTGCAACGGTCCTGTATCCGGGCGGGCCTGACGGCGACTGGTGGTATTTATCCCGGCCGCCTTGAGCCGCGCGACCAGGTCGCGGTTCGCCGCGACGGTCCAGAACGAGTAAATGGCCTGAGCCATAATAGGTCCGATATCCTCCAGGGCCTCCAGCTCGGTCGGCGTCGCGGCCATCAAGGCGTCCAGATCGGGGTAATGCGCTTCCAGCGCCTGGGCCGACCGCGCCCCGACATGGGGGATGCCCAGGGCGAAAATAACGCGCCACAGATCACGCGCCTTGCTGGCCGCGACGGCCTGCAAAACGTTGTCCGCTGATTTTTCACCCATGCGGTCCAACGAAAGCCACTGCCATCGGTCGAGTTGATAAAGGTCGGCGGGCGACTGGACCAACTCGCGGTCTACCAGTTGTTCAATCAACACCTCGCCGAGTCCGTCGATATCCATGGCGCCGCGGGCGGCAAAGTGGCGCAACCATTGCTTGAGCTGAGCCGGGCATTGCCGGTTTTCACAGCGCAAGGCCACTTCCCCCTCACGACGGGTCACCGGCCCCCCGCACACCGGGCATTGTGACGGCATGGCAAAGGGTTGTTCCCGTCCCGTGCGCTTTTCTTTGCACACGCCCACGACGGCTGGGATCACTTCGCCGGCCTTCTCGACCCAGACGCGGTCGCCAATCATGATATCCTTGCGGCGGATCTCATCCTCGTTATGCAACGTGGCCCGCTGGATGGTGGAGCCCGCGACGGTAACCGGCTCCAACTCCGCGACGGGGGTCAGGATGCCGGTGCGGCCCACTTGGATCGTAATGGCGTTGAGCGTGGTTTCGGCGCGCTCCGGTTCGTACTTGTAGGCCACGGCCCAGCGGGGGCTCTTGGCCGTATAACCCAGCTCCTCGTACCACTTGCGCTCGTTGAGCTTGATCACCCCGCCGTCGAGTTCGAAAGGGAAATCATGGCGCATCGCCTGCAGTTCCTGCAGGGCGATCAGTACGTCGTCCATATCCGGACAATGCCAGACACGCGGATGTACCGGCAACCCCCACTGCTGCAAGGTGTCCAGCAGCTCCTGATGCGTTTGAAATTCAATGCCCTCGCAGTCGCCGACGGCATACCCGATTACGTCCAATGGTCGCTCGGCCACCACGGCCGGATCAAGTTGCTTCAAGGAGCCGGCCGCGGCATTGCGCGGGTTGGCAAAGACCGACTGGCCGGCAGCGGCGCGGCGCTCGTTCAACGACACGAATCCCGCCTTGGGCATGAACACTTCGCCTCGTACTTCGAGTAACGCGGGGGGATGATCGGTATCGAGTGTGGCGGGAAGGGTCTGGATGGTCGCCAGGTTACGCGTGATATCGTCGCCATTGCGCCCGTCACCGCGGGTGGCACCGAGCGTAAAGCGGCCACGCTCATAGCGCAACGTCACGGCTACGCCGTCGATTTTCGGTTCGAGCATGTAGTGCAACATCGCCGCCGGGACCTGTTTGCGCACGCGGGCGTCGAAGGCTACCAGCTCATCGGTATCGTAGGTGTTGGCCAAACTCATCATCGGGACGCGATGGGCCACCGTGCGAAAACCCGGAGTAGGCGCTTCACCAATTTCACGAGTGGGCGTGCCGGTGGGCACCTGCCCGGGGTGCTCGGCCTCCAAGGCGGCCAGCTCCGCGACCAGTGAATCGTAGTCACGGTCGCTGATGGCGGGTTGCGCGTCCTGGTAATAATGCTGGTTGTGCTGCCGGATCAGCGTGCGCAGTTCCTCCATGCGCCGCCGCTCCTTGGATGGATTGTTCATGGCTTTAATCTTATCGCTCCTAACCGTTCCGATCAAGAGGATGTGTCTTGCGTGCCGGCGCAGGTCCAACAGGTGCACCTGCTTGGTCCGCCAATCAAATGACCGTTGACAGGAGGCAAACGGCATACTATCCCTGCCATACGCAAATAATGAAGGAGATAGGAACGTGTTTGATCCGGTGGACAACAAAGCTGATTTTGGGGAGCAGGAACACGCCATCCTGCGGTTTTGGGCCGAGCAGGATGTGTTTCGCCGTTCCGTGGAAAAGCGGCGAGAGGCGCAAGCACCGGAGTTTGTCTTCTACGATGGTCCGCCGTTTGCCACGGGATTGCCGCATTACGGCCACTTGCTGGCGGGTACGATCAAGGACATCATCCCCCGCTACCAAACCATGCGCGGCCACCTGGTTGAGCGCCGTTTCGGTTGGGACTGCCACGGCTTGCCGGTTGAATACGAGATGGAGCAGGAACTTAAGATCAGCGGCAAGCGGGAGATCGAGGCGCTGGGCGTGGATGTCTTCAACGAGAAATGTCGCAGCATCGTCCTGCGCTACACCGAAGAGTGGCGCCAAATCGTGACCCGGATGGGGCGCTGGGTAGATTTTGATAACGACTACAAGACGATGGACCTGCCCTACATGGAGTCGATCTGGTGGGTGTTCAAGTCGCTGTGGGATCAGGACTTGATCTATGAAGGCCACAAGATCCTGCCGTACTGTCCGCGCTGTGCCACGCCGCTCTCGAACTTCGAGACCAACCAGGGCTATCAGGAGATCAAGGATCCGGCGATCACGGTGTGCTTCCCGTTGCGGGACGATCCCGGGGTGTCCTTGCTGGCCTGGACGACTACCCCGTGGACGCTGCCGTCGAATCTGGCGCTGGCTGTCGGTCCCGATATCCCCTATGTGAAAGTCCGTGACGGGGACGAGCAGTTTATCCTGGCCCGCAACCGGTTGACCATCTACTACGCGAAGCCGGACGAGTACGAGTTGATCGAGGAGATGCCGGGCTCGGCGTTGGCCGGGCTCGCATACGAACCGCTCTTCCCCTATTTTCAGGCGCTGGTCACCGAAGGCGCGTTCCGTGTCCAGACGGCGGACTTTGTTTCCACGGAGGAAGGTACCGGGATCGTCCACATTGCGCCCGGTTTTGGCGAGGACGACAATCAACTTGGGCAGCGGGTAGGGCTGCCCGCCGTCTGCCCGGTGGACGACGAAGGCCGTTTTACGGATGAGATCCACGATTTCGCCGGGCGTGAGGTCAAAGCGGCGGACAAGGACATTATTAAACACCTGAAGTGTCAAAGGCGGTTAATCCATCAAGGGGTTATCCAGCACAGTTACCCGCACTGCTGGCGTTGCGATGCCCCCTTGATCTACCGCGCGGTCTCAACTTGGTTCGTGCGCGTGGAACAACTGCGGGATGATCTGAGCCGGAACAATAAAGATATCCACTGGGTCCCTGCACATCTACGGGAGGGGCGTTTCGGCAAGTGGCTGGCCAACGCGCGCGACTGGGCCATCTCGCGCAACCGGTTCTGGGGGGCGCCGCTGCCGGTATGGCAAAGCGCGGATGGAAAGGAAACCGTCTGCATCGGTTCGGTCGAGGAG
>SLLF01000316.1 GCA_007134175.1 Kiritimatiellia bacterium
GACACTGACATTCGCGCGCGAGCATCTTGCCGCCAAAGGGGCGCGCTCGGTAAAAACCTGCACGCTGCTCGACAAGCCCAGCCGGCGCGTGGACCCGGTGGTGGCGGACTATGTCGGCTTCACCATCGACGATTTTTTTGTAGTCGGCTACGGCCTTGACTATGACCATCATTATCGCGAACTGCCGTACCTGGCCAAGGTCACCTTCACCGAATCTGCCCGTAACTGACGCATCATGTACCGGCGGGACACATTCAGCATGTTTTGCACCGGGCTGGCGGTGGTCGTTGATGCGATCACCATCTATCTGGGCTTCATGCTGGCGGTATGGCTACGGTTTTTCAGCGGCTGGATTCCGCTGCGGGAGGAGGTCCCTCCGCTGTCGCTCTACATTCAGGGAGCCGGACTGGCGACCCTGCTGTTTCTCTTTATTTTCGGAGCGCTGGGCCTATACCAGCGGCCACAGACAGGCCCGTTCGGCGATACGTTACCCCGGCTCATACGCGCCATCCTCTGGGGAATCGGACTGGCGATGATCCTGGCCTTTGCCCTGCGGACCGAGCCGCCTTTCTCTCGTCTGGTAACGGGCTTGGCCTTCTTCACGGTATTGCTGCTGGTCTCGATCGCGCGGTTTATCCTCTTTTTGCTGGAAATTCACTGGGCCCGGCGCCGATCCATCCAGAACCGGATCACCATCCTGGGCACCGGCCGCAATGCCGCCCGGCTGCGCCAGGAAATCGAGGATGACCCCCGGCTGCGCGCCGAAGTGATCGGCTTCTTCAAGTTGGACGCTACGGAGACACCGGTACCGGGCATTGAGCCGGGTTTGGTCCTGGGCACATTGGACGACCTGCGGGCTCACATAGAGGCGGGTGCCACCAACCACCTGATTTTATCGGCCATGAACATCCCGCACGAGACCTTAGTGGCCATTATCCTCCAGTGTGAACGGGCACTGATCGAGTTCCAATTGGTGCCGGATCTGTTCCGCATCCTCACCAGCCGGGTCAAGGTACAAACCGTCGGCGGCGTCCCGCTGCTGGGCATGGGGCGCTGGCCGCTCGACCATGCGGGTAATCGACTCCTCAAACGACTGGAAGATGTGAGCGGTGCCTTGCTCGGACTGCTGGTTACCGGCCCGCTGCTGGCGCTATTGGCCTGGCGCGTCAAGCACTCTTCGCCCGGACCAGTTTTTTATCGTCAGGAACGCTGCGGCGAAAACGGGCGTCCCTTTATCCTGTATAAACTGCGCACCATGCCGGTGGATGCGGAGCGGGAGACAGGGCCGGTCTGGGCGCAACCGGATGATCCGCGCCGCACGCCGATCGGCGCTTTTATGCGCCAGTACAACCTGGATGAACTGCCGCAATTCTGGAACGTGCTGAAAGGCGATATGAGCCTGGTCGGCCCGCGGCCCGAACGACCGCACTTCGTGGACCAGTTCAAAGAGGATATCGGCCGGTACATGTGGCGCCACATCTACAAGCCCGGGATGACCGGCTGGGCGCAGGTCAACGGCCTGCGCGGCAATACCAGCATCGAAGAGCGCATAAATCATGACCTCTACTATTTGGAAAACTGGTCGCTGGCGTTTGACTGCAAGATCCTGATCAAGACGTTCTTCTCGCGCCAGAACGCCTATTGATCCCGTCAGCGCATTCGGCGGCTATTGGCAATCAGTTGATAGCCCTGACGTATCCGTTCGCCCACCTGGGCTCGTGGCGGTGCCTGGTTGCGCAGCCCGTTCAGCAGCTCGATGGCCCGGCGGCAATCGGGCTCAACCGACTCGAGTACAGCGGTATCCCGCTCGTGGAGAAAACGCTGCAAAGCCGCATCCGCACCCCGTAACAACCCCATCGCCTTCACATAATCGGGGTGGTCCCAGGCTTCCCGGTGAGCGGGGGCCTGCTCACGGGGGGCCGGAGGCTCGGGAGCAGGGGCGGCAACCGCTGCTTCACGTCCAGGCGGCGGCTCCGGCGGAGTGGCCTGTGGGCGGATATCGACGTCGGCTGGCGCTGATGTTGACCGGTCAGTGGCGGTAGGTTCCGGTACCGTTTCATGAGGCGGTGGCGGGACAGGCGCGACCGGCTCAACCGCTGGCGAATCCACCGGATGCATTACGCTAGACGGCTCTTCTGCCGGGGGTGGTTGTGGTGCCTGGCGGAAAAAGACCGCCCAATACGCACCGCCAACGACCGGCAGGAGGAGCAGCGTATGCGCGGCCGCCCGTCCCCAGCGTTCACGCTTGCGCGGGGCCCGGCTCCGCCCCGTTGCCAGCGGCCCCACAGCTGCACGTTGCCGCGCCGCCCCTATCGGTTTCAGCCGCGGCACCTCACCCGATGCCAAGTCGCCGCCGGCTACCGGTGTTTTCCGCCTGGCCGCAGTGCCCGCCTGCATGGCCGCGAGGGTGCGGCGCATGGATTGCTCCCTGGCCGCCGAACGGTGCACGGTGCTTGATCCTGCCGGTACCGGCGCACCCGCAGGCAAGCGCCGGGCGCGCACGGCCCGGATATCGTCCAGCACATCCTGCCAGTCGGCATGACGCCCGCCACGGTCCTTCACCATCAATTTTTCGACCAGCGCCGCCGCGCCATCGCTGATTCGCGGATCAATCTCCTGCAGATCCGCCAGGTAATCGGAGCAATGGCTTTCCATGGCCTCCTCCCCTTGCAAGCGCGCAAAAGGTATTTGACCGGTGAGTAGGTGATAAAGGGTGGCACCCAATGCGTACATATCCGTCCGGCCGTCCAATTCCTCCTCGCCCCGAACCTGCTCCGGCGACGTATAGTTAGGGGTACCGCAGAAATAATCCCGATCCTGATCCTGGGCCCGCTCCTCGATGAAACGGGCGACGCCAAAATCGGTGACGCGCACTTGGTCATCTTCGTCGAGCAAGATGTTGTCCGGCTTGATATCGCAATGGACCACGCGATGTTTGGCCCAGATTGCCTGCAGCACCCGGGCCACGCCCTCCGCTATGCGCCAAACTTGATCTTCCGGCAGACGGCCTTGCTGCACCACCATGCGGCCCACCGACGAACCGGCGATAAACTCCATCACGATATATACCGTGTCTTCGTATTCGCCCGCGTCGTAGATTTGGCACAGTCCCGGATGGTGCAAGCGCGCGGCCGCCTGCGCTTCCTGCCGGAAAAGCGCTATATCGGCGTTGGTTTTGATCACACCGCGGTTCAGCACTTTGAGCGCCACTATCCGCTCCAGCGAGGTCTGCTTCGCTTTCCAGACCGTGGCCATGCCGCCGCTGGCAATCTTCTCTATTATTTGATAACCCCGTATCGTCGGCGTCATTATGCCCTCAGGTTTCCTCATCACCACGGGCCATAATCACCTTGCCCGTGCGGATCAACTCGATGATCCGGAATTTCTGGAGCATTCGGATCAAGGCATCCAGCTTGCCCGAATCACCTGTGACCATCAGTATGAGGGAACCTTCTGTAAAATCCACCACTTTGCAACCGAAATGTTCGACCAGCTGCAGCACCTCCGCCCGCTGCGCAGCCGTAACCCCGACCTTGATCAATGCCATCTCCTTGCTGACGACATCCTCGTTGGAGTGATCGATGCAGTGGATCACATCGATCAGCTTGGCCGCCTGCTTAATGATTTGATCCAGCCCCTCGGCCTGTCCCTTGGCGGACACCGTCATGCGCGAATAGTGCCCGTCCATGGCCGGGGACACCACCAGCGAGTCAATATTGAAACCGCGCCGGGCGAACACCTGGGCGATCCGCGCCAGCACGCCGGGTTTGTTGGCCACATATAGGCTAATCGTATGCGTATCGTTCGCAGTAATCATCGTATTCATCCTCTCACCCGTACCGGCTCAGGTGGAGCCGGTTGGTTTTTCCATCTTGTATTTGGGAGCTTCCACCAGCATGTCCTCCAGCGCCTTGCCGGCCGGAATCATCGGGTAGACATTGTCGGCCTTGACACACTCGGCATTGATGACGCAGGGACCGTCGTTGTAGTCCATGGCGCGCTTCAAGATCTTCTTCACGTCTGCCGGGCGCTTCAGGGTAAGCCCCTTGGCACCGGGAAACGCATCAGCCAATTTGGCGAAATCGGGGTTGCCCTCCAGGTCCACGCCACTCTTGCGATCCTCGAAGAAGAGTTCCTGCCACTGCCGGACCATGCCCAGGTAATGGTTGTTCAGGACGAGCACTTTTACCGGCAGCTGGTGCACACAGGCTGTCGCCAGCTCCGACATCGTCATCTGAAAGCCGCCGTCGCCCACCACGGCCCAGACCTGGGCCTGTGGCCGGCCGAACTGCGCCCCCATCGCGGCCGGGAACCCGTACCCCATCGTGCCCGCACCGCCGGAGCTCAACCAGGTATGCGGATCTTCCGAAAGGCAGAATTGCGCCGCCCACATCTGATGCTGGCCGACGTCGGTGGAAATAATAGCCTTGTGCGCCGTCATCCGGTCCAACTCCGCCAGCACATGCTGCATCTTCAAACCGCCCTGCTTGCGGAACTTCAGCGGGTACCGCTTCTTGTGGTGGTCCAACCGGGTCAGCCACTCCCCGGTATCCAGCTTGCCGACATGCTTGTGCAGCTCGGCCAGAATCGCGCGCGCGTCGCCTACGCAATGATGATGCACCTGGATCATCTTATGAATCTCCGACGGGTCGATATCGATGTGGATGCGGGTGGCGTTCCGGCAGAAGCGCGCCGGCTGCCCCACGATCCGGTCGTCGTACCGGGAACCGATCGACATGATCAGATCACATTCCACCAGCGCCTTGTTGGCGTAGGCCGTCCCGTGCATACCCAACATGCCCA
>SLLF01000251.1 GCA_007134175.1 Kiritimatiellia bacterium
ACGCCGACGCGCTGCGCTTCAGCCTAATGATGCTGGCGGCAACCGGAACCGACGTCTACCTCTCCGACGACAAATTTGAGCTGGGCCGGAACTTCGGCACCAAGCTCTGGAACGCGGCCCGCTTCATGCAACTGCACGGGGCCACGCCCCCCGCCAACTTCGCCGCGCCCACCTTTGACCCGGCCCAGCTAAGCGCTGACGACCAGCATATCCTAGCCAAACTGCACAAGACCATTGCCACCTGCACCGACAGTCTGGAACGCTTCCGCTTCAACGATGCCGCGCGCCACGTATACGACTTCCTCTGGCACCAATTCTGTGACTGGTACGTGGAGTACGCTAAACCGATCCTCTATGAACACGATCACGCGCATCGCCAGCAAGTGCTGGAAGTCATGCACTACGTCTACTCCAACGCCTTGCGCCTGCTGCATCCGTTAATGCCGTTCATTACGGAGGAACTCTGGCACGGGATGGGTTACACGCAGTTGACGGAAAGCATTATGGTTGCGCCCTGGCCGCAGGCCCGCGACGATGAACTCCTCGGCGAGTGGGGCGTGAATGCGGACGTAGTGGCCTACGTCGACGCCAAGCACGACCTGATCCGGGTAGTCCGGCAATTGCGGGCGGACTACGGCCTAGCACCGCGCTGCGCGATCGAGTGCCTGATTCGACCCACCAATGAACGCTACGCCGATCGGTTGCAGCAAGACCACACCTCAATCGCCACCTTGCTCGGGGCCGAGTCCGTTACCATTGACCGCCAATTCAGCCCGCCGCGCCCCATGCCTAGCGCCATCAGCCAACTGGGTACCGTCTACATGCCGGTGGAAGGCCTGATTGATGTGCAGAGCGAGATTGATAAACTCAAGGGGCAGTTGGCCAAAATCGACGGTGACCTGCAAAAAGTCGTACGCAAACTTGGCAACATGGAATTCATCAACAAGGCGCCGAAAGCAGTCGTGGCCCAGCAGGAAGAACGCAAGCGCGCCCTGATTGAAAAGAACGACAAACTGGAGAAACTGATCACCACCTTGTCCGAATGCGCCTCTGCATAAGCACCGCGTGACGGCGCGCATCAGGCGCAGGAGCTACCCCCCATGCATGAGGTTGGACTGGCGCAGGAAACGCTTGACCTGGCCATGGCTGCCGCAAACCGCGGACAGGCCCAGGTGATCACGGTCCTGCGCGTGGCCGTAGGCGAACTATCTGGGGTGGAAGTGGAGGCCCTGCGATTTGCGTTGGAAACGCTTGCGAAGGATACACCCGCAGCCGGGGCGCGGATTGAGATTGAGAAAGTACCGGCGCGCGCGTATTGTGAAACTTGTGCAGCCGCGTTTGCCGCGACGGTCCACGCCTATGCCTGTCCGCGCTGTGGCCGGGTCTGTCCCCAGGTGACGCAAGGCAAGGATTTGCGTTTGGTATCATTGGAGGTGCAGTAAAATGTGTGAAGAATGCGGTTGCGGCCTAACCACTAACGAGCCTACCAGCCATGCCCATTCCCATGGTCATCCCCACACGCACCACCACGGGCATACCCACGATGATGCCCGGGTGATCGAAGTGCGGCAATCGATTCTCTCGCGCAACGAACGGCTGGCCGAGCGCAATCGCGGCATGTTCATGGCGCACGGTGTCACCGCCGTTAACCTGATGTCCTCGCCGGGCTCAGGCAAGACCGCCTGGCTCGAACACATCTTCGCCGCTGAACCCGGCTTATCGGCCGCCGTAATCACCGGCGATCTGGCCACGGAAAACGATGCGCAACGACTACAAACCGCCGGCGCGCGGGCTGTACAAATCACCACCGGCACCGTCTGCCACCTCGACGCCCACCTGTTGCATCACGCCTTGGAACAGCTGCCCCTGGCTGAACTCAACTGGCTCTTTATCGAGAATGTCGGCAATCTCGTCTGCCCCGCCTCGTTCGATCTGGGCGAACAATTGCGGGTAGTCCTAATGTCTGTCACCGAAGGAGAAGACAAGCCGCTCAAATATCCGGTCATCTTTCACGACGCCGACCTGGTGCTCCTGACCAAGATCGATCTCGCCGACGCGGTGGAGTTCGACCGGGAACGCGCCAACACTGCGATCCGCCAAGTCGCGCCTCAGGCCGGAATCATCGAGTGCTCCGCCAAGACCGGCACCGGCTACGACGCCTGGCGCGACTGGTTAGACAGGAAAACCCAGCGGCCCCATAGATTCACGAGTGAATAGGGACATAGAAGTGCTATTCTAGAAGCGACATTCCCTGGTATCACATAATTATGCATCACGGAATTCGATTTAGCGGCTGGCTGGCGGTGGTAATAGTACTCAGGCTGTCGCAGAGCTACGGCGCACCGGGGCGCGTGGAACAATTTGACACGCGTGGTCATTCCTGACGCTGTCGAGTTGATCTCTGGTTACGTATTCTCTCAATATGATAATCTGGCCGAAATAAAGATAGGTACCGGCTTAAGGCAAATTGTGGGCCCGGCCTTCATTGGCAATCCACAACTACGCGCAATCAGCGTGGCGGAAGGAAACAACTTGTACACCGATGTGGATGGCGTGTTGTTCGACAAGGATATGCGTACCCTGATCTGTTTCCCCGGTGGTCGCGGCGGTTCATATGCCGTCCCTGACACGGTAACGCATATAGCGGATCGCGCCTTCGAGGGCAGTCGGCAGCTTACAGCGGTCACGATACCGGACCGAGTAACCCATATCGGGGACCATGCTTTCCATGAATGTGTAAATCTAGAGCACGTACAGTTTGGCAAATGTGTCTCGCATATTGGAACCCATGCTTTTGCCGGATGCGACAAGCTGGCTGAATTACACCTTCCGGGACGATTGCTGACTATCGGGGCCAAAGCGTTCTCGAACAACCCCGCCTTTGCCTGGTGTAAGAGCCTGAAAACCATCACTCTCCCCGACAGCCTCACGGAAATTCCATCTTCTGCCTTTGTGCGCGCCGAGTCGCTGGAAAGCGTTAGGCTCGGCCGTTATGTGACTCATATCCGCTCGAACGCTTTCGGGTTCTGCACGCGGCTTTCACAAATCGCCTTTTCCAACGGTCTTGATTATATTGGCGCCTCGGCGTTCTTCAGGTGCACAAGCCTGACCCGCATTGAATTGCCCGATTCATTCACCACGCTCAGCGGCGCGGCATTTGCGCAATGCACCAATCTGACGGACGTAATGCTGGGCAACCGATTAACCCATATCGGGCCTCGCGCCTTTAAAGACTGCACCGCCCTGGAAGAATTGACCATCCCTAACGGCGTAACGCGTATCGAGGATTCGGCGTTCGAAGGTTGCACTAGTTTGACCCGGCTTGATATTCCGGACAGTGTCGTGCATTTCGGGCGGCTTCGCTTTGGTCAGCCGTTACACGCCACCCAGTCTCCGTTTGCGGGTTGTATCAATCTCAAGCAACTGCGGATCGGTCACGGCGTCACGGAATTGCCGCAAAGGCTCTTTACAGACCTGGTAAACCTGGCCGATTTGGAAATCGGTGACGGCGTCACAGAGTTGTCAGCCAACTTGTTTCGCGGTACGCCAAACCTATCCCGTCTTGTCATTGGCAACGGTGTGACTTCCTTGGACGAAGTCTTTTTCAGCGCTCTGCCTGCGCTGAAAGAGGTTCACCTGGGAGCCGGCATCGAGCGCATTGAGGCGCGCATATTTGAGCGCCTCCGCAATCTGCGCCACGTGAAGCTGGGAGCTTATGTCACCCATATCGGCGACCGCGCTTTTTCAGGCTGTACGGCCTTGACGAAAATTACCATCCCGGACCAGGTCGAGCACATCGGAGCCAGCGCCTTTCAGAACTGTACGGCACTAACGAAAGTACACTTTGGTGAGGGCCTATTAACCATCGGTGACCGTGCCTTCCTCGCCTGCACCAACTTGCAAGAGGTAATCTTGCCGAGCATGGTCATGGAGATCGGGGAAAGTGCATTTCAGCACGGTACAGCCTTGGAGCGTTTGGAGTTAAATCCCAGTCTGGGACGGATCGGACCCCGGGCTTTTGCGGATTGTCCCCGTTTGCAGCGCGTGGTGCTGCCCGATTCTGTCAGGCACATCGAAGCCGGAGCGTTTCAGCGCGCCGCTGCGCTGGAGCGCGTAACGTTCGGTAGCCGGGTGGAGACGATCGGGGATTACGCATTTTCCGGCTGCGAGCGGCTGCGCCACGTCACGTTGCCGACCAGCATGGAGCAGATTGGGGCCTACGCGTTCTTCGGCTGCACCGGATTGCGCTCGATCTATTTCCGGGGCGACGCGCCGACCGTCGGTCCCGAATGGCTGCGCGGCGCCGAACCGGTTACGCTCTACCGGCGCGCTCGCACGGAGGGCTGGTCGGCACGCGGCGAACCGTGGGGCGGCCAGCCCCGGGTGCGGCGGCGCATCACCAGGTATATTTTACCGTATAGGTGATCACGACTTCCTCGTCCGGATCAACCGGTGTGGGAAATCGGATGGTCTGGCTGTCCAGTTGCTCGAACGGGGCGGAATATTCCACAATCTCCCACGTGTACCAGCGGTAGAGCGGCTCGACCACAGCAATCGTAACACTTTCATCCTGCTTGCGGTTGCGCACCTTGATTTCGAACGACTCGGTGATGGTATTGTTCCGGTTGTCGCGCTGGAAATCAGTACGCCGCCGCTCCCCGACCAAATCAAAGGCGTTGCCGGTGTAGATGCGCAGCGTCTCGTTGCGGGGTGTGTGCTCAATTTCGTTTTCACCCACAAACTCCAATGCGCCATCGGTATCCTCGCGATAAAAGCGAACGCGCCCCGCAGGCAACGGCATACCAAGGCCATTTTCCTCCGTATTTTCGATCTCTCGGTAGATCCAAACCCGATTGTTCGACTGCACGCCAAACGATTGATCGTTGCGAACGCGCTCCGGATTCCACGTGCGCCAGAAACTTGGGAATAGTCCGGAACCGTTGTAAATGTATAAACGCCGCCCCTCCACTTCATCGGCCCTCACGAACTCCACCTGTTTAGTTTCCCGGTCGCGCAACGTCGTCCGCCGTGTCAGTATGTAGATATGGTACTCGTCGAACTCCCGCTGCTCAACGGACGGTTCCGCTGGAGCCATGTATACGCCTGCTGCTCGGAATTCCGTACGAACACCGCGATCTTGAGGCTGAATCCGGCTGACATCCCCGGCCAGCAGCTTGATGCGGGCGTCGGGAAAAGTGCGACCGCTTTGGTTGTCCATGGTCACCCAGCCCAGCAGCGCACCGCGATCCCCCTCCTCCGGTACCACCCAGTTGTAGTCCGCTTCCCAGCTAAAACCGCCGGAGAGGTAACTCAACTCCAACTGTTCACGAACGGCCTGGTCTGCTTCCAAGGTCCAGTGCAGCGTCGGCTTCATGATCGAATCGTCGCCAAGTTCCGGGAACAGAGGCAGGCCCGGCAACTGGAAACGGAGCAAACCGTCCACCTCGATGATGGGCGCATTGCCGCCACCCGCACCACCCCGCATGCGCTGGGTCGTGGCATAGCGCTGGCCGTATCGCTGCATGGCTTGAGCGTGCATCACATACGGCGCGCGCACGATCCGGCCCCGCACGGTGGCGGGCTGGCCATCCACCGTGGTCAGGAAATCGATCTCCTCGCCCTCGAACACCTGCAACAGGAATTCCTGCGACACGGGATCGTTGCGATAATTCTGCTCCACGATACGCAGCGAGACCTTACCCGCCGGATCGCGCAGGATGACCGACGGCGGTTCCAGGTGCGCGGTGATTTCAGAAAACGCAACCGTATTGAGACCAGGCTCCAGGTCTAGCATGACCGGTTCGCGGACAACCCCGAAATGCTGATTGTAGAGCGTCAGCGACGCGCCGGATTCCGCCGTGGTCGACTGGGGAGGTCCGTACAGGCCGATCAGCGCGCTGCACAGCAGGCCGCGCCAAGCTACAACGGGAATACGCTTACCGCAGCGCCGCAGGTGAGAAGGAAGAGGAATGCGATTTCGCATGGCACATGCTCCGTTTATGAGTGAACTCACGAACCGATCAACAACTGACACCGTCGCATCCTAGCCGTTGCGTAATCGGTCCACAACGTCAAAAGCGGCTGAAGCAGTCCCCATTTTGTCCGTTGCCCGCTGTCGACAGAACTGTGAGTTGGGCTTGTCAGAGCCGAAGGGGTGTGGCAGCATCGACCGTTCCAAGCCTTGGAAGTTCGCGGGCGGTGATTTTCCAGGCCTTGGAACTTTTTTTGCAGATTTTTCCAAGCCTTGGAACGATGGCGACCCTGGTTTTCCAAGCCTTGGAAAACGGGGAGACCGACAGCATGCAGGAACACTATCCTTTTCAAGCAATCGAAACCAAGTGGCAACAGTACTGGGAGGACCATGGGCTGTTCGCGACCGACGTCAGCGACGCGACGGACAAGTACTACTGCCTGATGATGTTCCCCTACCCTTCCGGCACGCTGCACGTGGGTCACGGCCGCAACTATATCATCGGCGACGCCGTGGCGCGTTATAAGAAGATGCGCGGCTGCCGCGTGCTGACGCCGATGGGCTGGGACGCGTTCGGGTTGCCGGCGGAAAACGCCGCGATTAAAACCGGCACGCACCCGCGCGAAAGCACGTTGAACCATATTGCAGCTATGAAACGCCAGATGCGCGCCTGGGGCTGCGGTTACGACTGGGCACGCGAGGTGACGTCCTGCGAGCCGGACTACTACAAGTGGACCCAGTGGCTGTTTCTCAAACTGTACGAGCGCGGGCTGGCCTACAAGAAGGAAGCGGCGGTAAATTGGGATCCGGTGGACCAAACCGTGCTGGCCAACGAGCAGGTGCTGCCGGACGGCACGGCGGAGCGTTCCGGGGCGCGCGTGGAAAAGAAGATGCTGTCGCAGTGGTTCTTCAAGATCACCGACTACGCCCAGCGCTTGCTGGACGATCTGGAGAAGCTGGACGGCTGGCCGGAACGCGTAAAGGCGATGCAGGAAAACTGGATCGGCCGCAGCGAGGGGGCACGGATCGACTTCCCGCTCGTGCCGCGCACGGACGGGGTCGCCGACCGAGAACCGGCGATTCCCTGCTTCACGACGCGCGTGGACACGATTTATGGCTGCACCTATATGGTACTGGCACCCGAATATCCGGGACTGACGGAACTGGTGGCCGGCTCGCCACAGGAAGCCGCTGTGCGGGATTTCGTCGTAACGGCCGGTCGCCTGAGCGCGATCGAACGTACCACCGAAGGCGACAAGAACGGCGTATTCACGGGACGCTATGTCATCAACCCGTACAACCAGGAGCGCATCCCGCTGTGGGTCGGCGATTATGTGCTGCTGGAATATGGCACAGGCGCGGTGATGGCGGTGCCGGCCCACGATACGCGCGACTGGGCGTTTGCCCGCAAATACGATCTACCGATACGTCTCTCCATCCAGAACCCGGACGGTACACTCGACCTGGTGACGATGGAGGAAGCCTACGTGGACGACGGGGTGGTGGTGGATTCGCCGCCGTTCAGCGGGGAGCCGAATCGCGAAGCCATTCCCAAAATGGCGGCATACGCCGAGGAGAAGGGATTTGGCCGAGCCGTGGTGCAGTACCGCTTGCGTGACTGGTTGATTAGCCGCCAGCGTTATTGGGGCGCGCCGATCCCGATCATCTATTGCGACGTTTGCGGTCTGGTGCCGGTGCCGGAAGAGGATCTGCCGGTAACACTACCGATGGATGTGGAGTTCAAACCGAGCGGCGAGTCACCGCTGAAACAGCATCCGGACTTCCAGCAGGTTTCTTGTCCGCACTGCGGCCAGCCGGGCCGGCGCGAGAGCGACACCATGGACACGTTTGTGGATTCAAGCTGGTATTTTTTTCGCTACTTGTCGGCCCGCGACGACCACCAGGCGGTGGACCGCGCGCGGGCCGACAAGTGGATGCCGGTGGATCAGTACATCGGCGGTATTGAGCACGCGATCCTGCACCTGATGTACGCGCGTTTTTTTACGAAGGCAATGCACGACATGGGGCTGGTGGATTGCGAGGAGCCGTTTGCCCACCTGTTCACGCAGGGCATGATCACCAAGCGCAGCGATCAGGACGGGCAGTTGTACAAGATGTCCAAGTCGAAGGGTAATGTGGTCAGTCCCGACGCGCTGATCGCGGAGTACGGGGCGGACACGGTGCGCTTGTACACCTTGTTTATCGGACCGCCGGAGAAAGAAGCCGAGTGGAACGATGCCGGGGTGGAAGGCGCCTACCGCTTCCTGCGCCGTGTCTGGCGGCGGGTCTATCTGCACCGCGCCTGGCTGCCGGCGGCGCGCGACCTCCCCATTGATCCGGGCACCATGCAACCGGCGGAGCGCGCGCTCTATCGCAAATTACACGAATCGATCCAGCGCATCACCCGCGATTTGGAAGGGGCTTTTCATTTCAATACCGCCATTGCCCAGATCATGGAGCTGATGAACGCGCTGGACGATATACCGGTCAGCGCCGACGCACCGGCAGCGGTCCGCGCGGTATATCGCGAGACGCTGGAAGCGGTGGTGCTTTTGCTGTCACCGTTTGCTCCGCACATCGCCGAAGAGCTGTGGGGTGAACTGGGGCACGCGCCCAGCATCCTGCAGGCCGACTGGCCGGCCGTGAACGAGGCGGCGCTGCATCGGGACGAAGTGGAGATGGTGCTTCAGGTGAACGGCAAGGTGCGCGGCCGTATCCAAGTGGCCGCCGACGCGGATCACGCGGCGGTGGAAGAAGCCGCGCTGGCTGATAAGCAGGTGCAAAAATGGATCGAGGGGAAAACGGTCCGCAAAGTCATCGTAGTCCCCGGGAAATTGGTTAATGTGGCGGTTGCGTAAACTAAGCTGAGGGGGTTGCACGCCAGGACGTGGATGTCCCTTCACTCCCCGCGATAGCCGAGGCAGAGGGAGAGCCAGACGGCGGTGACCTCGATGGCTTCCTTTCTGTGGTGTAGTGTGGCAAACGTATGGCCGGCCTCGCGGACAGGGTGATGGGTAACGTCGCGGCCGGCGGTGCGCCAGGCGTCAACATAGGCCTCGCCTTCTGTTGCCGGCACCACACCGTCTTCGCTGCCCGTTACGACCAACACCGGTGTCGTGCCTGCTACCGCCGCCGTTTCCAGCGGGCGCAGCGTCAACAACTCGTTGTAGTAGCGCCCGCCGACGGCCCAGCCGTTGTGATCGTGGACCATGCCTGGCTCGTCCAGACGCGCGCGTTCCTCTTCCGGCACATAAGTCGTAACCAGCCGCTGTGTATCCGCCACGGGATTCCACAGCACCAAGGCGCGCAAAGCCGGTTGTTGCGCCGCCGCCAACGTCGCCACCAAACCGCCCAGGCTGAATCCTACTAACGCCACATATTGCGGATCCACATCCGGACGACCGCGCACGTAGTCCAAAGCGGCCATGGTATCGGCCACTTCGCGGGAGACCGTCATGTCCTGGAACGCGCCGGCGCTGTCGCCTGACCCGCGGCAATCGAAGCGCAGCACCCCGATGCCATGCGCCGCCAAGTGACGAGCCAGATCGACAAAGATGCGATGATTTTCCGCCTTATGCCCGGTGAAGCCGTGGCACAGCACGACGGCCGGGGCCGCCTCAAAGGGGGCCTGCGCCGCATGCCACATACCAATCAACTGCTCTTCGGCGACGGTAAACGTAACCGGCCCTTCCTCTAGACATTTACTATTCGATTGTCCTTTCATTGATCTCCACGCCATAGTGATCAGAATGGGGGGGAAGCGGGAGGGGCTTCCTGCGGGAACAGCTCACAGCCCAGCATCACGTCGTCGGCGAACAGATAGCGACTACTGAAAAAACGATCCGCCAGCAGCAGCGGGAACCAGATACGGTCATCCATCCACATTTGTCCATAGGGTATCTGGTCCAGCGGGCACCAGAAGGGAATGGCTTCGTCGGTTTCCTGCGGTGTACCGTGGCAATCACCGGCGCGGTAGACCAAGCCGTGAATCGCGTGCCCGTCGGTGAATTGAAATTTCAGTTCGCCGCACCAGCGCGGGGCGAAGGGGGTAACCCCGACCTCCTCTTCCACCTCGCGAATAGCACATTGCCGTGAGTCCTCGCCGGGATCCAGGCGACCGCCGGGACCGTTGACTTTGCCGGCCCCCAGGCCGCGTTTTTTGTGGATCAGCAACACTTGGTCATTTTTGATCACAAACAATAGGGTGGCTTTTTCAACCGGCTGCCAGACAGCCCAGTCTATGTTGGAATAGGTTTGCATGCGGCTACCTTCTCAATTGGCACGGACCATGTAAAGGGCATTGGCCAGGGCGACCCATTCCCGAACGGCGATGGTCTCCGGTCGTTGGTCCGGCCGGCAACCGGCCGCTTGCAGCAGGATGGCGGGATCGGTCCCAGCGGCGAGGGTTTGCGGGGCGTGTGCCAGGATATGACCGATTTGTTTACGGCGCTGGGAAAAGCACCAGCGCACCAGATCCCGAAAGCACCCCGTATTATCCGGTTGCGCCACCGGTTCAGCGCGGCGGTAGAACTCGACGATCGCGGAGCGAACATCGGGCGGGGGATAGAAACAGGTTGGGCTGACGACCTTCCGAAGCCACACGTCGTAATACAACTGCGTGAAAATGGTGGCCGTGCCGTATGCTTTAGATCCCGGCGCGGCGATCAGGCGCTCAGCCACATCGAGCTGCAGCATCACAACCAGGCGCAGCGGGCGGGCGTCGGCCGCCATGATTTCCATGAGGATGCGGGTGCCGGCACTATACGGCAGGTTCGATACTACATGCGTGATTTTTTCATCACGCAACAGCGCGGGCAGATCAAGTTCGAGCGCGTCCGCCGTAATAAGCTGCAGGCGCACGGCAGGCCCTAGCGTATCATGCAGATATTCCGCCAAGGAGGGGTCCTTCTCCACCGCAACCACGCGCCCCGCCACGTCCAGTAAACGCTCCGTCACTACTCCCAAGCCCGGCCCAATCTCCAACACGGTGTCGGTCCGTGCCAGATGCGCGGAGGTGAGGATGATCGCAAGAATATTCTGATCGACCAGAAAGTTCTGGCCCAGCACGCGGTTGGGCCGGATGGCGCGTTCCGCCAGTATGGCTTTGACATCCGATGGCCGGCTGCGCTTCACGTGCGCGCCCAAGGATTGGGCCGGTGCGCCAGTTTGGCTGCCAATTTGATAGCGGCTATCATGCTGGACGGATCGGCCCGCCCGCGACCGGCCAAGTCATATGCCGTCCCATGATCGGGCGAGGTGCGGACAAACGGTAGGCCGCCGGTCAAGTTGACCCCGCGATCAAAAGCCCACAATTTGAAAGGCGCCAGTCCCTGATCATGATACATGGCAATAACGGCATCGTAGGCGTGGTGGCGTACCACCTGATGGAAGACGGTATCGGCCGGAACCGGACCACCAAGCTGGATATCGGCACGGCGGACACGATTCATGGCCGGTACAATGCAGGTACGTTCTTCCTGCCCGATGGCACCGCCGTCGCCGGCGTGCGGATTCAGGCCGCAAACGGCGATTCGCCGGCGTCTCACCCCAAGCCAATCCAGCATGGAAGCAGTCATTTCTATGGTCTGCTGTAACCCGCGCCGGGTAAGTGCGGTCGGCACCTCTGCCACCGGAAGGTGGCGTGTCGCCAGCACCACCCGGAAATGGTCGGCTAGCAGCATCATTTCCACTTGGCGCACGCCACAGCAAGCGGCCAGTAGTTCCGTGTGTCCCGGCACGTCGAGGCCGGCTTTCATGAAGCCTTCCTTCTGGATCGGGGCGGTAACCAAGGCATTCAGCCGACCGGCCAAAGCCGCCTTCGCCCCGGCCACAATCCAGGCGTGGGCTGCGCGCGCGGCCGCCACTCGGCAGTGTCCGGGCTCGCGCTGCAGCGAGCCGGCATGGCGCACCGGATCCCAGAGGCTAACGCGCATCCGCGGCGCATGCCTGACACCAGGATCCCAAGCAGGCGGATCGGTGATCCCGAACGACGCCGCCAGGCGCTGGGTTAGCGGGCGGGCACCTATCAGTACGAATCGCAGGTGATCAGGCCACCGTTGGCGGGCGGCCAGGCAGGCGACTTCCGGGCCAATGCCATTAATGTCGCCCAGCGTGATCCCGATGGTCGTGACGCGCGTGGCCATGGTTCACAAGAGCCGCTGGCCGTCTCCAAGCTCAAAGCGTTCCACATGATGCCGCTGCCGCAACCGCTCGATCCAGGCGCGGTAAATCCGTTCCTCCTCCTCGCGGCGCACCGCATCGGCCAGATCATCCCGTACGTCGTGAAACGGGATCGTGCGCGCTTCCCGGCGCTCCTCGACGGTCAACAGGTAGTACGCTTCCGCTGTCTCGATCACCTCGCTGATTTCGCCGGGATCGAGGCGGGCGGCAATCGTTGCCAGTTCCGGTCGCAACACCCCGGGGTCGATCCATCCCCAGTCGCCCCCGCGCACGGCACGCGGATCCTGGGAATAGGTGCGGGCCAGCTCAGCAAACGATTCGCCGGCGTGTACCCGGTCGCGCAGCTGTTCCGCCAGCGCCAGCGGGGCGTCGGGGGCCTCCGCATGGGCTTCGGGGTCCGGTTGCGGCAGGGTGATCATGCGTACGCGCGCCTCGGCCGCCTGTTGGAATTCATGCAACCGGGATTCGTACGCGGCCCGTATCTGGCGTGGGGATACTACGACCCGAGGGCTGACTTCCTCATTGCGCAGCATCATCACAATCAATTGATCGCGAATCTCCTCGCGCCATTCCTGCAAGGTCATACCTTCCTCCCGCAATTGCTGCAGGAAGCGTCCCCGGTCGCCACCAAAATTCTCGGCAATGATGGCCTGAACCTGCTGGTCAACCGCTTGGCGCGGCATCTGGCCATCCCGGCGTTTGAACTCCTCCACGATCAGCGCACGCTCGATCATGCTTTCCAGGACCTGTTCGTACGCCGCCTCAAGCCGTTGCATCAACTCGCGTCCGGTATAGCTCATGCGCAGTCGGCGCTCCAACGGCTGGACCGCCACCATTACTTCGCCGATCGTGATCGCGCGATCATTGACCTTGGCGGCGACGCCATCCACCGGAATCAAACGCTCGCGCGCCCGGCCCGGGGTGGCGGACCACAAATTCGATCCTATTAGCAAGCAGATTAGCAGCAACCGTTTCATAGGCTTAGTATTCGTATTGGCTGCCGCCGATGAATTCGCGCAGCAGCGAGGTGGGCGGTATCGGCTGATCATCCGTTACCGGCGTGAGGTATTCCAGCAAGTCGTGCACTCGCTTGGCGCGGATATAGGCGTCCTGGCGTTTCGGATCGTCCTGGTAATTCTTCATTGCCTCGGGAAAATAACGAAACAGGCGGTCTTTCATGATCGGCAGCTCGTGTGGCATGGCGCTGTTTACCACGTAATCCACCGAGTCGATGAACGGGATGATATTGCGCAGCTCGCTGCGGCGTACGTAATGCCAATGGGTCAGCGTTTGCAGCGGTTGCAGATTGCGGTGCCAGCTATCGCGGATCATGCGCCGCATCAAGCGGTTGTCGGCCCAGCGCATGAACAGGCCCTCACGGGTACGCACCTGTCCCAGCGTCTCGATATAGAGGCGAAATTTCTGAGCGGCGGGTATGCTACGGGTCATCGCTTCGTACAACCCGTGCAGGCTATCGATCAGCACGATTTCGTTGTCCGCCAGATGCATTTCGTGGACGTCCAGTGTCCGTTTACCGCTCTTGAAATCGTAGTGGGGGGTCTTGATGGTTTGTCCAGCCAGCAGGGCGGCCAAGTGCTGATTGATCAGCTCAAGATCCAGGGCCTGCGGTGTTTCGTAATCGTAATCGCCGAACTCGTCCTTGGGATGCATCTCCAAGTCGAAGAAATAGTGGTCCACATTAATGGCCTTCAATGCCATCCCGGCGGCCTTTAGTCTTTCGCTGGCTTTGATGGTGGTGGTGGTTTTGCCGGAGGAGGAGGGCCCGGCGATAATCACAATACGAATACCGGGGATTCGTTCAAGCATACGCTCGGCACCCAGTGCCACCTCTTCGTCGTACCGTTTTTCGGCGGCCCGCACCAGCTCCGGATATTCGCCGGCAGCAATCAAGCGGTTGATGCCGTCCACCGTGTCGCAGCCGTGGTCGATATTCCAGCAGAGTACGTCGTAAATCTTTTTGTACGGCACATTATCGATATACTGCCCCTGGGTGCGACGCTGGGCACGCGCTTCGGCGCGCTGGGTACGGTACCGGATGTAGGCGCGAGCGGTTCGGGCATGGCCCTCGTTGATCAGCGTCTCCTCGACCACGTCCTGTACGTCCTCCACCGTCGGAATGCTTTGCTCACCGTACGTTTGGGCCAGCACGCGTTCCACCTTGAGCGCCAGTTCATCGGCGGTGGAACGATCTGAACCACCCACGGCGGCCGCCGCCTTGAAAATAGCCGTGGCAATGCGGTCGCGGTCGTAACCGACTTCGCGACCATCACGTTTCACTATCCGGTCAATGGGTGCAGGTGGGGGTATCGTGCTCATGGTAGCCTCCTCCGCTCAATCTCCTGTTTCGAGAAACCCTTCCAGCTTCCGAATACGCGTGGGATGCCTCATCTTGCGCAATGCCTTAGCCTCGATCTGGCGGATACGCTCACGTGTGACCTGGAATTTCCGGCCGACTTCTTCCAGCGTGCGGGAGTAGCCATCCGCCAATCCAAAGCGGAGCGTCAACACCTCCTGTTCGCGTTCGGTCAAGGTCGTGAGCACATCCTTCAGGCGTTCTTTCAGCAGGCTGTACGCCGTCATGTCGGAGGGATTCTCCGCCGTCTTATCCTCGATGAAATCCCCGAAATGGGTGTCTTCGCTATCCCCGATCGGGCTTTGCAGCGAGATCGGTTGCTGGGCAATTTTCAGGATCGCCCGTACCCGTTCCACCGGCAACGTCATTTCATCGGCAACCTCCTCCGGTGTGGGCTCCCGGCCCAGTTCCTGGACCAGTTGTTTCTGCAGGCGCATCAGTTTGTTGATGGTTTCGATCATGTGCACGGGAATGCGAATCGTACGGGCCTGATCAGCAATGGAACGCGTGATGGCCTGACGAATCCACCAGGTGGCATAGGTGCTGAACTTGTAGCCGCGCTGGTATTCGAATTTTTCCACGGCCTTCATCAAGCCCATGTTGCCTTCTTGAATCAGGTCCAGGAACGAGAGGCCGCGGTTGGTGTATTTCTTGGCGATGCTGATCACAAGCCGGAGATTAGCCTCTACCATCTCCGATTTGGCACGCAGCCCTTTGCGCATCCAGAGGCGTAGTGTGCGGTAGTATTCCTCGTAGCGTTCTGCTGAAATCCGCTGTTCCAACTCTACCCGTCGCAACGCCTGCCTGGCCTCTTTCAACTCCCGCAGCGCCGCCTTGCTCTTGCCACCGGCCGCTTCCAACGCGCGAACGTGGTTGTAGCACTTGCGGAAATACCGATACTGCTCGTCGGCAACCGGCATCATATCCTCGACGGCCTTCTGCTTGAAACAGAGCTTCTCCAAGACCTGGGTCAACTTTTTGCGGGATTGTTCCAACGCCTTGGCGGACTGGACCTGCTGCGCTTTCGTTTGCCGGGTTCGGATATAGATGGCAAAGCGTTTGCCGGTTTCGGTGAAGTATTTATTCACTTGCGCCTCGACGCGTGGGAGGGCTTTGAAATAGTGGTCCCGGTTCTCCACCATCTTGTCGTTGATCACCCGGTCGAATCGCTCCTGGCCAGACTTCAAGCGCTCCAGTAAATTCAGGTAAACCATGGTGGCGCAACCGAACTGGCTAAAGGCCGCCCGCGCCGCATCCTCCGCCTCCTCAATGCGCTTGGAGATCTCCACCTCCTGCTCGCGCGTCAAAAGCGGCACCTGCCCCATCTGTTTGAGATACATGCGCACCGGATCGTCCAACACGTCCATGCGCTGAGCCTGCTTGACCCGTTCTTCCTTCTCGGCCACCTCTTTGAATTTTTCGACCTCGGAAGACTCGATCACCTCGATATCCATGCCGCGGAAAAGGATGACGATCCCATCGAACTCGTCCGGATTTACGACGCTTTCCGGCATGGCTTCATTGATATCGTCATAGGTCAGGTACCCTTGATCCGCCGCCAAGGCAATCAGGTCCTTGATCTTTTGGTTACGGTCTTCCCGGCTGACCGATATTTGAACCAAGTTCACTTCCGCCCGCGCCGCGGCCTCGGCGCCCTGATGGTCTGCCGCCTCCCCGGCTTGCGGTTCGTTCACACCGGTCGCAGCAGGTGGTGGCGGGGCTTTCGGACGGGATTTACCCTTGGTCGACCTGGGACGGGGTGATCCGCCGGACTGGGCATCCTTCTTCACAGCGGCTTTGGCTCCGGCCTTGACGGCCTTCTTTACGGGCGCCTTGACTTTGGCGGTTGACTTCTTGCCCGCTGCATCTTTACTGGATACGTTGGCACTTGGCTGGGCCATTTTTGCGGCCCCTTTTTCGGGGGCTTTTTTCTTCTGCTTGGATGTAATCGCTGTTTTTTTATTAACGGACGCTACCATGAAAACTCCTGGGAAAAGACACACTCCCTCTATTATACCGCACGTGACATCCTTATTTACTAACGGAATTCCGCTTCACGTCAAGCATTGCTGCATCAACCCGTGCAAATCGGTGTTCTGACTAAAGGCTTTAACCGCAGCGCTACCCGGCCCGAACGCGGCTAGTTCAACATGGTCCGACGTATGGGCATCCCCTACCCACCCGATATCGGTGTGATTGGCCAGTAACTGGCCCAGTACCGCCCGGTGGCTGGCCATGCGGCGATAGGCTGTTGGCCACTCATCGGCCAATTGCCGCTGCATGCTCCGGGCCTCCCCGTCGGTCAACGGTATACCAGACGCCTCTTGTATCTTTTGTTGAATGGTTGCCGGTGTATCCGCTGCATCCAATTGACGCAAGAGTTCAGTCTGCGAGCGGCGAAACCCGTTGAGGGCCGAAAAATTCTGCTCGCCGCCAT
>SLLF01000356.1 GCA_007134175.1 Kiritimatiellia bacterium
CGCCTGGTGCGCGGCCTGGATTACTATGCCCACACCGTCTGGGAGGTTTCCCATACCGGACTGGGATCCCAGGACGCCTTGTCCGGTGGCGGCCGGTATCAACTCACCTTCGGGAAGCAGACCCTGGAAGGTGTTGGCTTTGCGGTTGGACTGGAGCGGGTCTGGGCCGCCCTGCAGGCGCAGGGGCGGCAAGCGGCGGAGTGGGCACCGGTACCGCGCGTTTACCTGGTCGCGCAGGGCACGGCCGCCTTTGAGGAGAATTTATTGCTGATGCAATCGCTGCGCATGCGCGGCGTACCCTGTGCCATGGAGGTGCAGGGCCGCAGCCTGAAGGCCCAGATGCGCGCGGCCAACCGGTCCGGCAGCACCTATGTCGTGGTGCGCGGCGACGCGGAAATGGAGCAGGGCACCTTCCAGTTGAAGCGAATGAAAGATGGTCACCAGCAGGAGCTGGATTTGCCCAGTCTGATGAACATACTATGCCGGCCATTGGCGTCGGCGGAAGAGGAAAGATAATGAGCACAACCCCGGAATTGAACAGCATGGCGGTCTTTTGCGACTTTGAAAACATCGCCTTGGGCGTAAAAGAGTCGAACTACGCCAAGTTCGACATGCAACTGGTGCTCGAGAAACTGTTGCTGAAAGGGACGATTATCGTCAAGAAAGCCTACTGTGACTGGTCGCGCTACCGCGAATTCAAGGCCGCCATGCATGAGGCCTCCTTTGAGTTGATCGATATCCCGCATGTCCGTCAGTCCGGCAAGAATTCCGCCGATATCCGCATGGTAGTGGACGCCTTGGACCTCTGTTACACCAAGCCCCACGTGCGCACCTTCGTCATGATCAGCGGCGACTCCGATTTTTCCCCGCTGGTCAGTAAGTTGCGCGAAAACAACAAGGTTGTCATCGGGGTGGGCGTCAAGAATTCCTCGTCCGACCTGCTGGTGGCCAATTGCGACGAATTCATCTACTACGACGACCTTCAGCGCGCACACGAAAGCGACAAGCGCAAAAAAGCGGCGCGCCGCCAGGGGGGGGCGCGCAAGCCGGCCGCCGACAGCCAGGAGAAAGCCACGCCGGAAGCCGAAGACCGCGCTAGTGAAGGGCTGGGCCTGGTCATCGACATGGCTGAGGAACTGCTGGATGAGCGCGGGGACGGTGACAACGTCTGGGGGTCCATGGTCAAGCAGACCTTGAAACGGCGGCAACCCGGTTTTTCCGAGGGGTACTACGGCTTTCAATCATTCAATCTCATGCTCGAAGAAGCGGAGCGGCGCAAGCTTTTGACGCTGAAACGCGACCAGAAATCAGGCGGCTACATCATCACCGGTACAGCGTGACGTCCGCTGATTCCCGTACCGCGTCCCATTTACGCTCGCGGTGCTGGTACCGCCCCGTCGTCCCGTTGGTCCGCACACGCCTTGCCGGGGGACAGGGGGGGTATCGCGGCAATCATCTTGGTCCTGCGCCGCGTGTAGACAATCAGCGGCACCAGCAGAACAAACAAGATCGCACCGACATAGTAGACCGGGCGAATCCCGAAGCTGGCCCCGATGACACCGCTGACGAGTGGGGCTCCCACCCAGCCCACTGCGCGCGCCGTTCCCGCCCAACCGAACAGGATGCCCTTAAACTGCCGCGGTGTCGCTTTTGCCAGCCAGATTTGGCTGACCGATTCCAGCCCGCCAGTACAGAACATCATGCCGAAACGGGCAGGGTACAGCATCCAGATGGCGGTGGCCTGGCCTTGGGGGATCATGAAAATCCCGGCCGCCAAGGCAACGTAGACGGCAATGGTGGCGGGTGCCACCCGGTCGGCCAGGCGGCCCAAGAGAATCCCTGCCAGCAGACCAGCCACACTGCTAACCGCCAGCAAGGCGCCGGTGTAAAGAGAGACCCCCTTCAAGCTGCCGTGTATTTCCTGCACGAGCAACGGCATCATGGCCATATCGAACTGGCGCACAAAAGATGCCCCTGTCATCAGTCCGAGCAGGGGCAATACTTTCATAAACGCGCGCTGCGAGGTAGGGGCGGTGGCATCGGGAGAGGCCGGTTCCTTCCTGCTGGCATGCGGTTCCTCGCGCGGGGTGCCGAACAGGATCAGCAAGCCCGAGCACAACACCGCAGCCGCGGCAATGGCAAATACGACACGATAACCCAGCAATGCCGAGCTGAGCCCGCCCAGCGCGGCCCCGCACATGGCGCCGGAAAACACCGCCGCATTGAGCGAGCCGAGCGCGCGTCCGCTCTGTTCCGGCGGGGCGTAGGCCGCCACCATGATCTGTGAGGCGGTCAAGGTTCCGGTCAGGGCCCCTTGCAGCAGTCGCAGCACGATCAGGGCCTCCACACTACGGACCAACCCCATCATGCCGAGCACACCGACCGCACAGAAATTGGCGCGCAGCATCATAATCCGGTAGCCAAACCGGTCGGAAGCCGCGCCCCACAACGGCGAGGAAAGGGCCAGCGTCAGCGGGGTGGCCGCAGCAAAGAGTGCCACCCATATTTTCACCGCCGCCGGATCGGTGACGCCCAGCTCCTGAATGTAGTAAGGGGCAAAGGGCAGCGCAAAGGCGAAACCCAGAATCGACAGAAACTGGGCCATCCAGATTACATTATACGTGCGTTTCCAATTGCGCATAGGGGTCCAATACAGCACAGGGCTACAGGTATGGCGAGAACAACCGCGCCAGGCCATCGCGTAGCTGGACCGGCAGCGGGCGGCTGTTGGCTTGCTCCAACGTCAATGGCTGTGCGGCGGCGATGCGTTCGTCCGTGGCCGATTCGAGCTGGCGGGCCAAGGTGGCGTCGTAGCACTCCAAACCGAATTCAAAATTGAGGCGCAAACTGCGCGGGTCCCAGTTGGACGAGCCAATCAGGCTCCAACCACTGTCTATGACCAGTAGCTTGGCATGGTCGAATGGTGGCGGGGTTAGCCAGACCCGGCACCCCCATTCCAGCACTTGCCACATCTGCGCCATGCTGGCCCACGCCACCCATTTGAGGTTATTTTGGGCCGGCAACACAATGTCCACCTCCACCCCGCGCATAGCGCAGGTGTTCAAGGCGCTGATCAGCGCGGCATCCGGTAAAAAATAGGGGGTTACCACCTTGACTTGGCGCTTGGCTACTGCCAAGGCACCGAGAAACGCCATGCGCATGTTGTCCAGCCGCTTGTCCGGACCGTCCGGTATCGCGCGAGCCATGACGGATCCGGCGCGCGTCGGTGGTGCCCACCACTCAGCGTCGTCCAGCTTTTCGCCGGTGGTGAATTGCCAGTCCTCCATAAATATCGCCTGCAATTCGTGGACGACCGGCCCGGTGACGCGAAAATGGAGGTCACGCACCGGATGGGGAGTCGGGCGGTCTAGGCAATTACCGACGCGAATGTTCATACCGCCGGTGAAGCCGGTGTGGCCGTCGACCACCATGATTTTGCGGTGGCTGCGTAAATTGAGGTAGGGCGTGGTCCACGGCAGGAAATGCGGCATGAAGCGCGCTACGCGGACGCCGCGCGACCGCAAGCGCTGGGTGATGGGCGGCAGGGAATAACGGGCACCAACCGCATCGATCAAGACGCGCACCGCCACGCCGCGCGCCACGGCCGCCGCCAACGCCTCCACGAATTCGCGCCCCACCGGGTCGTTGTCAAAAATATAGGTGGTGAGGGTAATCGAGCGCCGGGCGTTGGCGATGGCGTCCAGCATGGCCGGATAGGCCGCGTCGCCGTTTTGCAGCGGCTCTATAGCGTTGCCCGCCAGCAGGTCGAGATTGGTCAGGCAAGCGCCCAACCGCGCCATCTCCAGCAGGTGCAAATTGTCGGCGTCCAGCGTATCACGCAGGGTCGCCGGTTCGCAGACGAATTCCGATTGCGGCGTCAGGGTAACCGGTTCGATCGCCCGCAGGTCGGAGGCTTTGCGCCGGACGCGGTTAATGCCCAGTAACAAGTAGAGGAGGGCGCCCACAATCGGCGCCAGCCAGATCAGACCAACCCAGCCGACGGCGGAACGGGAATCGCGCTTGTAGATCAGCGCGTGCCCCGAAGCGCTTATCGCCAGAAAAAAAGTTATGGCCGCAGTAAGCAGCGGCCAGAATTCCTGGAGGATGTAGGTCATCCCTCCATTTTAGCCATTAACAAGTGGGTGACAAACCATTCGTTACCACCCTGAAAGGCGAAAAGCTCCTCGCACGCTATAAAAAATACACGCCACCGCTGGAACCAGCGCGGTGCGTCGGCCACCCCATAGACCTCCTCAAACACCGGCATCAGCGCTGATCGCTGCGCATCCATTCGGTCCAGCCACGCCCTGAGTGTTCGGGCGTAATGAACGCCGTTGACGCGCCATTGATCCACGGTATGCAGGTGTTGATTGAAACGCGGCAGCAAATCCTCCGCTGGCATTAACCCGCCCGTGAAGAAATAGCGGGCCATCCAATCGTAGGTGCCCTCCGCTTGAAACGGATAGCTATGGGCGCGGTGGCAGAAAATGTGGACGAACACTTTACCCGCAGGCGTTAGCCACTGCGCAATCCGTTCCAGTAATACCTCGTAATTGCGCATATGCTCGAACATCTCCACCGAGACGACGCGGTCGAACCTGTTTTCCGTGGCAAAATCGTTCATGTCCGCCGTGATCACGTCCACGTGGGCCAGGTTCCGCGCTCGAGCCCGTTCCATGATAAAAGCACGTTGAGAATGTGAATTGGAAACCGCCGTAATGCGCGCCTGCGGTAGATGCTCCGCCATCCAGAGCGTCAGGGAACCCCAGCCACAACCGAGTTCAAGTATGTCCTGGC
>SLLF01000046.1 GCA_007134175.1 Kiritimatiellia bacterium
AAGACATCGACCCGATCAAGTAAATGGCTGTTGGGATGGATGGCATGCTCCAGCTGGATTGCGGGCAGCCTTTTGACCGGCTGTGTGACGGTTACCGACCTTGATACTTCGACTGAGCGACACGCACCGCTGATGGTGGCGCGGTCGGGTGAAAATGCGCTATTGAGCTGGGACTCCAAGGTGGGTGCCACCTATACTATATTGTACACGGACGGTCCCCGTCAGCTGGCGGAATGGCGACCGCTGCCCAGTGCCGAGCAAGTGCGCGGAACAGGACGGGAAATCCGGCTGGAAGACCGACTGCCACGCAACCAACCGCGACACTATCGACTAATGGTCAGCCAACCGAATTAGTGGCATTAACTCATCCAGGCGCGCAATGACCTCGTCCGCGCCGGCGGCCCGCAAGGTGGCTGCATCGTAAAGGTCGGAAATGATTCCGACCGTGCTGGTTCCCGCCGCCCGGCCCGCACGCATATCATCCGGGACATCACCTATCATGACGCTGCTGGCCGGTGTCGCCCCGAGTGCCATTACGGCCTTTAGGACGGGTTCCGGATGGGGCTTGGGATGGGTGACGTCCTGTAAGCCGATGATCACGCAAAAAGCGTCAAGGCAACCCAAGTGTCCCAGAATCTTCTCGGCACCATCCGACAGGCGCGAGGTGGCGATGCCCAAGGCACAGCGCGACCGGAAATGTGACAGCATAGTGCCCAAGCCCGGCATGGGGCGCGAAAGGGAGGCGGCTACCGGGGCAAAGGCCTCGCGATAATAGGCCACCAGGAGGTCGATGTCCGTTTGGTCCAATTGCGGTTGTGCCCGGTGAAACATTTCGTGTAGCGGCCGCCCGATCATGGCTTGAATATCCACCTCCGCCCGTCCGGGAAGCCCAAACCGGGACAACGCGTTGTTGAAGGAATGACAAATGGCAGCCGACGCATCCACCAATGTGCCATCAAAATCAAAGACCAATGCCCGTACACCCGTAAACACCGTTTATTCCTCCAAGTCCCCGGCAGTACTGGATGGCCGGGTTTGGAAATAGAGTAACAATGGACGGCGATGCGAGGCCACCATTTGCAGTGGGTGCCGTACTACCCGGGAGGTATTGGCTAAATAGACCTTAGCCAGAGCCGGACTGGCTAGTGCGTAGTCGTAGCGATGATACATCTCCAGCTCCGGTTCAAAACCGGTCCAAATCTCCCCGTATTCGTCGGCCGGGCGCAAATCGATCCAGTGTTCCTCTTGCGCACTCAGCAAATGACGGAGTGGCGCGGACCGGATGTGATCGTTCATGTCGCCAACGATGAGGAAATTCACCTGTGGCTCCGCCTGTTGCGCCCGCCGCACGTGGTTGGCCAACAGCCGTGCCTCGCTACGTCGCATTTCGGTCTGCCCGGCCGGGTGAAACGCCTTGGATTTGAGCTGCACCACGAACAGTTTAAGAGGGAAAGCAGGCGAAACGACCAGGTCTACTTCCAGCACACCGCGCTTGATCGGCCATAGGGTGTCACCGGCTCTATAGCGATCCGTGGTGTGCTTGGCGACATGCGTCAACGGGAAGCGGCTCAATACGGCGAGGTGGCGATCCGATCCCTCCTGTTGCAATAACGCCGTAAAAGGGTAATCCACTCCACGGCCTGCAAGTTGTGCGCGAAAAGCGTCCAGCACAGAGGGTGGCCCGATTTCCTGGAGGGCCAGTATATCGGGCCGGGCTTCCTCGATGATCGTCAAAACCGCTTCCTGTGCCTCGACAGGCTTCATTTCCGCCGCCTGGCCGTCGCCGGAACGGTCCAGATAAGTGAAACCGCCGAGGTTATAGGTCATGACTGTAAACCATCCGGTTTCAACCGGATCCGGCCATGTCGCTAGCCCTGATTCCCGGGCGCACCCCAGCAGGGCCTGGCTACAAACCAGCACCACCAGACAGACAGAAAAACGAACGGTTGCCGGACAACGCCCTAGAGTGGACAGGATGGAGGTCATGACGGAACAAGCGGGTGGCCGCCACCGGGCACAATGAGGCTATGCGCCGTAGTTCTGCTCGATCTTCTGGGCAATATCCCGGTACCCGATATCGACGGCATAGATCTGCTTGAAGTACTGGGCCGCCTTTTCCTTGTCCTGCATCGCTTCACAGATACTCCCCAGTTCATAAAGGATATCCTTCTTGGTCGAATCCATGATCTGCAGTTCGGAAGCTGCTTTTTCCAACTGCTCCAAGGCGATGTCGAATTGCTGCTTTTGCTTGAAGCAGAGGGCGAGGTAATAGAGCGACCGGATACGGCGTTGCGGGTTGCGATGCGCCTGTTGGAACTGCTGGATAGCCTCGTTCAGTTGGTCGTTGTCATACAGCAACACGCCAAACTCGAAGCGGAACTGCAAATCGTTGGGATAGCGTTTGACGCGTTCCGCGGCGTCCGCCAATTCGAAGGCCTTGCGCTCAGCTTCCTTGGCCGCCGCGCCGGTTTCGTCACCACTCGTCTTGAGTTGGTCGATTTCCAAGTCGAACATCTTCAACTTGACTTGAGCCATCGAGCGATCCAACTGCGGATCCGCGCCGCCACTCAGTTTCTGGGCTTCCTCCAAGGTCTGCAGCGCATCGTCCATGCGCGCCGCCCGCATGTAGAGATCGGCCAGGCCCCGACGATAGTTGATATTGTCGGGTTCCTGCTCAATCTTCTTCAGACTTTCCGCAATCAGGGCGTCAACATCCTTGTCGGTCTTAACCGCCTTCGCCGCCTGTTCGAGCCGGGTGGCTTCTTCCGTGTCCTTGATGATATCGCGATAGGAACCGGCATCACTCCACCCCCCCTTGTTCATGGTGTCCAGCGCCGTCGCGTCTTTATAGGCTTTGAGCACTGCTTGATCGTTGGGCTTCAAGGCCAGCAGTATCTCAAAAATCTCGCGGCCTTTATTGGTTTGGTTGTGGTCCAGATAGAGTTGCCCCAGCTTCTTGAGCAATGCCGCGTCCTTGGGATAATGCTCGCGTCCCACTTCCAGTGTCAGTATCGCAGTCTCCGGCAAATCGGCCGCCAGCGCCGCCTTCACATGCACGTCAATAAACATTTTGTTCAGGGGGTCCGTGCGCAACAGTTTCTCCGAAATCTTCAACGCCTTGATCGGATCCTTTTTCAGCGCAGACTGGGCACCGATCATGCCCCCCATACCGGTGATCGAGGTGATGATGTGCGTGATTTCGCCGCCTTTTTTCGCTTTGAACGCCTTCACTTGAGCCGCCCGCAAAAAACGACGCGTCGTCAGCAGGCGCGGTTCGAGGTCAAGCGCATTCATCAGCATGTCCATGGCATAGGCATAATTGCCCCGCTCCAGGGCGGCAAAACCTTTATCATGCAGGTCGCGCACTTTGCGGCTGACATCTTGTAGTGTAACTTCCGCCATCTCACGTTCTCCTTCCGTAGAGCAAGCAGACATGTTAATAGATACGGCATGCATGCGCAACCGCTTAATTTGGCCCAAATCATGTTAACGAACTCGAAACTGCAGTGCCAGCTGGCGAGCTCTTTGGCCGTGCGTGCTTGTGCGCAGCCAAGACGGCACCGGTCGATGATACGCACCCCATGCGTGGGCTACAGATTCGTTTACGGTCCCCGCTCACCAAACGTCCAAGCAGGGGGCAGGAGCCCTTTTCGCGGTCTTTGTCGCTGGGGATGGCTGCTGGTCATCCCCCTGCTCGCCGGGTGTGCGGGTCGTGCCCCGCGCCGGTTGACAGTGGGGGCGGAAGACTACAGGCCGCTATCGCGCGTAGCGCGCGCCTATGGATTGACCCTGACCGTAGAGCATCATCAGCACGCCCGCCTAACCGGAACCCCGTGGCTGTTCGAGCTGCAGGCCGACAGTCGCCGGGCCCGCGTAAACGGCGTGGTGGTGTGGCTGCATCAACCGGTGATACAGCACCGGCGCCATTTGGCCATGGCGGTGGTGGACGTGGAGACGGTACTCGATCCGTTACTGCGCCCGGCGCGCCATTTGACCGCTGTGGAACGGCCCCGCGTCTTGATCGATCCCGGCCATGGCGGTTCCGATCCAGGCGCACGCGGCGCCACGGGTATCACGGAAAAGGAGTTAGTGCTGCGCCTGGGCCGCAAGGTGGCTAACCGGCTGGCGGCGGTTGGGATTGAGGTGGCGCTTACCCGTGACGCGGATGACACGCTGTCTTTGGCCGAGCGTGTTGAACTCACCGCGACAGCCGATCTACTGGTGAGCCTGCACCTGAATGCAGCAGCCAATCCGGCGGCGCAAGGTATAGAAACATATCTACTCCCGGCTGCCGGCCAGCCCGGCACGGCAGACCCCGGGGGGAACGATCAACCGGCCGCGACGGCGGGCAACGCCTTTGACGGGGCCAACCAAGTGTTGGGCTATCTGCTACAGCAAGCCCTATTACATGCCACTGGCGGTGAAGATCGCGGCCTCCGCCGGGCCCGATTCTTTTTGCTGCGCACGGCACCCTGCCCGGCCGTGCTGGTGGAGGCCGGGTTCCTCAGCCACGCCGCGGAAGAGCAACGCTGGCTGGATCCCATCTACCGGGAACAGGTGGCAAACGGAATCGTAACCGGCATCCGCGCCTACTTGGCACTCACGGAAAAAGGCGGGCGGTAGCAAACCGATGGATATTGCCCGCATCACCTTGCTGTTGCTCGCCGCATTGATGGCGGCGGAAGCGGCCTGGGCTGTTGCGCGGCCGACCGCCATGCGCCAACGGGTCCGCACCTTGCTG
>SLLF01000305.1 GCA_007134175.1 Kiritimatiellia bacterium
CCGTTGAAAAGGAGATCGGGATTATCGGCATGAAAGTAGTGGGCCGCGGCAACTTACTGCGGCGCGGGGTTACGATGGAGCAAGCCATGCGCTATACCTTGAGCTATCCGGTATCCACCGTGATTATCGGGATCACCGAAATCGCCCAGATCGAGGAGAATACAAGGATAGCCCAGGCATTTGAACCGCTTTCAGAAAGCCAAATGATGCAACTGGAGCAAGTGGCACGGGTCTGAATGGTAGACGACGAAGCACGCGCAGTTCATCACAAAGACCACAAGCCACAAATCACCACCAGCGCCCCGTTCCCACCCCAGAAAACCGGCAAACTCATGACGTAATTATGACTAGGGAGCGCTCTTTACCAGATAGCTTTGCTTTCGTAGGCCTTGAAACTAGGGTCTCCGGTGCAGATTGGCATGTTTTCAGCCATGGCCTGGCAGATGATCAGCCGGTCAAAGGGATCGCGATGATGCAAAGGAAGCGTGGCGAGCGCGGGCAAATGGCGCGTTTCGATGGGAAGCACACGAAATCCCTCCGCCACCCGGTCCGCCATAAAGGATTCAAGTGGTGCCGCCAGCTTCAGTTTATCCAGGCTGCACTTGATCGCGATTTCCCACCAGGACGCGATGCTGACGTAACAAGTCGTGTCGGGATCCTCGATAGTTTGCCGGGCTGGCGAGCTGAGTCGCTCGTCCCCGGCGACGAACCATAGTAGTGCATGGGTATCGAGGAGCAGGTTCACGACATGTACTCCGCCATGTCGTCGAGCGGTTCGTCAAAATCGTCGCGCATCTCAACTTGGCCCTTGGCACTCCCGTACACCGGCCGCTGCGCAGGCTGTTCACTGGGCCCGAGCTGGGCCACAGGCTTTCCCCGGCGCGTCACGATGAACACGGTTCCTTCGTGCGCCCGCTCCAAAAGCTGAGAGAAGTGCGTCTTCGCCTCAAACGCTCCAATGAACTCTGTTTTCATGCAACCAGTCTAATCGACTGGTTGTTTATGTCAACCTGTCACCATGGGTTTATTTTTGCTTTTACATCGTGGCTGGGTAGTATCCGGGGAAGGGGATGATGCCGGTTGATCAACAACAAAGGATGGTAGCGCAATCGCCTTGGCCGGCGGTGGCGGCGCTAGGGTGGGTCTGTCAAATCGGGCAGATTCTGCTGCTGCGCGAGTTTCTGATGGTGTTTCACGGGAACGAGCTGTCGATCGGTATCGTGCTGGCGGCTTGGCTGGTGTGGGTGGGCGTGGGGAGCCATTGCGCAGCGCGCGTGATGCCATTCGCCGTCCGACCCCAACGCTGGCTGTATGGGAGCACGCTGCTGATCACCATCCTTTTCCCGCTTACCGTTCTGGCTGCCCGTTTGGCGCGAGGTTGGTTCGATGTGGTGCCGGGTGCGTTTCTTTCCCTTACGGACATGATGGTGGCCAGCTTTCTAATTATGGCGCCGGTATGTTTGCTGCTGGGCGGCCAATTCGTGATACTGGCGCGGTTGTGGCGCGAGCATGCGCAGCGAACCGATACGCATACGGTAGGCAAAGCCTACATGGTCGAGGCGCTGGGCAATATCATCGGCGGCGTGCTTTTTACCTTCCTGCTGGTCCACATCATGGAGCCGATGCAGGGGGGCGCACTGATTGTGGTGGTGCTGGTCGGCGCCGCCTGGGGGCTGACCCAGCGCGGCTGGCGTCGTGGCTGGTGGCTGGGGATCGGGCTGGTGGCCGTGGTTGCGTTGTCGCCTTGGCTGCGGCGTATCGACGACTGGGGCGATCAACAGCAGTGGCTGCACATTGCGCCCGAGCATAGGCTGGTGGAGAGCAAGCTGTCCCGCTACGGACGTATTGCGGTGGCGCAGCGCGAAGACCAATACAGCTTCTTTCAAAGCGGGCACCTGATGTTTTCCACCGCCGGGCCGGAAGCGGATGTCGAGTCGCGCGAGGAACTCGAAGCCGCGACCCTGGCGCATTTCGCCATGTCACAGCACCCGGATCCGCGCACGGTCCTGCTGATCGGTGGCGGCATGCGCGGTACGCTGCGGGAACTGGCCCGCCATCCGGTGGACCGCATCGACTACGTGGAATTGGACCGCGTGCTGGTGGACCTGGCCCGCGAGTTTGTCGGGCCCGCGACACGTGCCGCGCTGGAGTACCCGGTGGTTCACCTTAGACACATGGACGGGCGCTTGTTCGTCAAGACGCGCGAGGCGCAATACGATGTCGTGGTGGTCGATATGCCGGACCCCTCCACGGCCGTTCTGAACCGGTTCTACACGCAGGAATTCTTCAGGGAAGCGGCGCGTAGCTTGCGTCCGGGCGGCGTCCTCGTTTTTTCGGTCATGTCCACGGCGGATTTGCGGGGTTCGGCGGTAGCCAATCGCAATGCCACCCTCCATCACACCTTGAGCAGTGTCTTTGCGGAAGTCCTGCCCGTGGGCGGTCGTACCCTTTATTTCTTTGCCAGCGACCAGCCGGGCCAAATCCTGACCGATCCCTTCGCGTTGCGCGCGCGGTTCATCGAGCGCGGGGTTGAAGGTACCCCGTTTTCGCCAGGCCAGTTTCAATTGTTGCTCGAGGAGGGGCCCTTGCGGCGCGTGAATTGGATATTGCGGCATCACGGTCGCCACGCCCAAGCCCATCTGGAATCGCCAGATACGGGTCCGTTGTTCCCGCCGTCCGTGGCTGATCAGCTTGCCGCTGAATCCGAATGGCCGCCGGTGTACGAGCGGACCTTTATTAATGCCGATTTCCGGCCCGTCGGCTATTTTTATACGCTGGCTTTTTGGAACGTATTGACGCGCACCGACCTCAGTGCGGCGTTTCATTGGCTGGGCCGGATGCAGCCGTGGTGGATATGGCCGCCCGTCGCACTGGCTGTCGGGATCGCCTTGCTGTTGCGGCTGCTGACCGGAACGCGGTCCTGGGGCCGTCGCTACGGCGTACAGGCCGCCGTGTTCACGACCGGACTCTCCACCATGGCGTTGCAAATCGCTATCCTCTTTGCCTTTCAAGGCGTTTACGGGTTTGTCTATGAGATGATTGGCCTGATCGTGGCGTTGTTCATGGCGGGGTTGCTGTGCGGGGCCTGGTCAGCCCAGCGCTGGATCAAGCGAAAGGATAGTCGGTGCCTGCTCGCTGCCGTCCAAGCGGGTATTGCCCTGTTCGCGGTGGCCATCGTTTTCGCGCTACCAGGTTTTGCTGCCTGGCCTTCGCCGGTGGCCATCTTTGCCGGTTTCGCCCTGACCACGTTTGTGGCGGGCTTGTTGAACGGGGTGGATTTTCCGCTGACGGTTGCCTGCCACTGCGCGGTCGCGGGCCGCGCGGACGCTTCAACGGGCGCGGTTTATGGCGGCGAACTCTTCGGCGCGTGTCTCGGGGCCGTACTGGCCAGCGCGGTCGTCGCACCGGTGCTTGGAATTACCGCCTGTTGTTGGTTGGCCGCCATTGCGAATGCCACGGCCTGCGGTATATTGCTCATCACGAGGTGACAGTATGCTCAAGACGGACCAGGCCAACGCAGCCCTATCGAAACGTGATTTTATCAAAGCGGGTACCGGCTGTATGTGCCTGCTGGGTGCGGTCGGTATGATCGCTGCGGCGCCGCGCACTTCGGCCCAGACGGCCCAGCGCGGATTGTTCAAAACCCGCCGTTCCGAATGGTTCACGGATATGGGTAATGGGCGACTACGCTGTGATCTCTGTCCCCGCGAGTGCCGCCTGTTGCCCGGTCAGCGCGGGCCGTGCCGGGTGCGGGAGAATCGCGGCGGCAAAGGGTACAGCCTGGTCTATGGCAATCCCTCCCTGGTCCAGCTCGACCCGGTCGAGCGCAAACCCTTCTTCCATGTCCTCCCCGGCAGTCGAGCGCTATCGGTGTCGACTGCCGGGTGCAATATTGAGTGCAAGTTTTGCGAAGTGTGGGACATGGCGCTGGTATCGCCCGAAGAAGTGCATTCCTTTGATATGCCACCAAAAGAAGTGGTGCAACAGGCCAAAGCGGCCGGTGCCCGGTCCATCAGCTACGCGTTCGGCGAACCCGTGGTCTTCTTCGAGTATGTTTCTTCAATTGCGCGTCAGGCGCGTCAGGCCGGTTTGTTGAATTTGCTGCATACCAATGGCTTTATTGCCGCTGCTCCGTTGGAGGCCATGGTGGATGATCTGGATGCGGTCAACATTGATCTCAAATGTTTTGATCCGGATTTCTATCGCGACATCTGCGGCGGCGAACTGGAGCCGGTGCTGGCCACGCTCAAGCGGCTCAAGCGGCACGGGGTTCATGTTGAGATTACCAATATTGTCATTCCCACTTTGAATGATCGTGCCGATACCATCCGCGCCATGTGCCGTTGGATCGTAGACGAGCTGGGGCCTGATGTGCCCCTGCATTTCGGTCGGTTTTACCCGTTGTACAAGCTCGCCAACTTACCGCCGACGCCGGTCCGCACGCTTGATCGGGTGCGCGATATCGCCCGCGAAGAAGGATTGCGCTATGTCTATATCGCCCGGGTTCCCGGACACGAGGCCGAAAGCACGTTCTGTCCTAACTGTAACCGCCCCGTTATAGAGCGATTGGGCTTCGTCATCGAGGAAATGCATCTGCAGGAAGGTGCCTGCGCGCATTGTGGTACGGCCATTCCGGGTCGGTGGGTGTAATTCCTCTTAACGAACGTTACATCAATTACTTCGGAGAACCGCACACCCGTGCGGGGTTTTACAAGAGCCTCCTGGGCTCAC
>SLLF01000040.1 GCA_007134175.1 Kiritimatiellia bacterium
GTGGAATGAGCCATCGGGAACGGTTCATGGCGGTTATGAACGGGGAAACCCCGGATCGGATCCCGGTCTGCACAAACCTGGATTTCTGGTACCGGGCCCGGCAGGTTCTCCTGGACGGGCCTCCGGAGATCGCCGGCCGCTCGCACGATGAAGTCTGCCTGGATCTGGACATCGGGTTGTTCAAGTTCTGCCGGCTATGGGAAGTGCAATTCCGTCCGCCAGTCTACTTCAAAAAATGGCGGGACGGAGCGGACGCCATCGAAGAATGGCAAGCCCCCTCCGGCACCCTGCGGCGTGTGCGGCGCCATAACAATACAGAGCACGACGCATTCGGTATGCAGGCAAATATTGAGGAATACCCGATCCATTCCTTGAACGATTACCGGGTGTTCATCGAAATCATGCAGCATCTGGAATTCAAGCCCGACCCGGATTTTCAGCGGTTTCACGAAACAGACACGCGGCTGGGTCCCAACGGAGTCCCCGGCACCTGCCTTAGCAAGGCACCCGTGCACGACATGATGATGAAATGGGTCGGGTACGAAAATGCCTACTATCACCTGGCCGACGACCCGGATCTGGTCGAGGAGGCGATGGCGGCCACCACGCAGGCCCATCGCCCTCAATGGGATATTGTTGCTTCCTCGCCGGCTGAAATCATCATGTTCGACGGCAACTACACGTCCGCCATGACACCGCCGCCGACCTTTGAGCGTTTCTTCCTGCCGGCCCTGAAGGAGTTCAACCACCTCATGCACCAAGCCGGAAAGAAAGTGATTTCCCATACCGACGGAGATATGACCGGCTTGTTGGAACTTTTTGTTGACGCTGGCTTTGATGGAACCAACAGCCATGCGTGTGCTCCGCTCGTGCCGTGCACGCTCGCCGAAGCCGTGCGGGTATGGGGAGATCGCATTGCGATCTGGGGCGGAATGCCCAGCATTCTGCTGGAAGCGGCAGCCCATGAAAAAACGTTCCAGTCCCATTTGGAGGAAATCCTGCGATGCGCCAGATCCGGGGCCCGCCTGATCGTGGGGATCTCCGACCACGCCATGCCTGCGGCCCGCTACGAGCGCATAGCCGCCATGGCCCGATTCTTTGTGGAGCACGGTGCCCTGTAATGGCCGCATATAGTTGCAGGCCGTTCAGTCCTGCAACTATGCAAGGACTGACCCCCCAGTCTCTGACCCCCCAGTTTTCCTTGAGTTCGTTGTCTCGATTACCTACAGTTTGACCATCTGCTTATCCATTGATTCCCATGCGTATTCTGATCATAGGGGCCGGTGCCGCCGGCCAGCAACTCGCCACACGACTCTGTCAGGAACGCCACGACGTGGTCATGGTGGACCGCAACCCGGCGGCCCTGGCGGAAATGGAGGCGCAGCTGGATGTGTTGACCGTGACCGGCACCGGTGCCAGTCCGGCCACCCTGCAGACAGCGGAGGTGGCTAAGGCCGACCTGGTCGTGGCGGTCACCAACCAGGATGAGGTCAACATCCTGGCTTGTCTGCTCGCGCACGCGGCCGGGGTGACCCACAAGGTGGCGCGCATTTCCAATACGGACTACATCCACAGCGCGGGACCGTTTGACCTGAAACCCATGGGTATCGACCTGGTGATAAGCCAGAAAGAAGAGTGTGCCCAGGACCTGTTTAATGTGTTGCGCTTGCCGGGCACCATCGAGGTGGTCGACGTGCTGGACGAGCACGCCGTGGTGGCCGGCATCAAGATCGATATGGACAGCCCGATGGCGATGGCCACGCTCGGGCAGTTCCCGGCCCCCGATTTGATCCAGCGTATTCGCTTTATCGCGCAGCAGCGAGCCGGCAAAGTCGAGATCCCGCGCGGCGATTCGCAGTTCATGATCGGCGACGATGTGTACCTAGTGGGCGAACCCCGCGTGGTGTCGGACTTCCTGCGCTGGGCCTACCCGGAACGCCCCCGTTTCGAGCGCATCGTGATTGCCGGCGGCGGTGATCTGGGATTCCACCTCGCTCATCTGTTGGAACAAATCGACGTGGACACGGTCATCCTCGAACCGGACGATCAACGCGCCGGGTACTGTGCCGACCGGCTTGACCGGGCACTCGTGCTGCAGGTAGACCCGTTGGATCCCGATAGTTTTGAAGAGGCGGGTATTGCCGCCGATACCGCTTTTGTCGCCGCCACCGAAGATGATGAAAACAACATCATCTGTTGCCTGCTGGCGGAAAAACGCGGCGCATCGTTTACGGCGGCCCAAGTTACCAAGACCGGTTACGCCCCGATCATCAACAGCCTGAGCTTGCTCGACCGCGCCGTGAACCCGTACACGTCCATGATCAACGCCATATCCCGCTTTATCCGGGGTGCGCACATCGCTGCGGCTGCGAACCTCTACAGCCTGCCCGGCGAAATCCTTGAAGTGAGTTTGCCGCCGGAAAGCCCCTGGGCTAACCAATCGATTGCCCAAATTGGTGCCTTGCGGCATGCGATTATTTCTTCCATAATGCGGAACAATAAAGTGATCCCGGCCACCGGCGATCTTGTCCTGCAGCCCGGTGACCGGCTGGTGTTGTTTGCCCAACCCAAGGCCGCGCAGCGCGCCTTGGTGCAGATGCGTGGATAAAGAAGCATAGCTAATGGCATGAATTTCCGGGCCGTATTCCATCTGATTTCATATCTATGCGCGTTTACCGGTGCAGGCCAACTCGTCAGTTGGGCCGTGGCTCGCGGCTATTCGGATCCGGTTCAGGCACAGTCGGGACTACTGCTGTCCGCGCTGCTGGCGCTGGTCATCAGCTTCGCCCTGTGGTGGTTCACCCGCGGCCCGATCGACCTGAAGCGGCGTGACGGCTTCGGCATCGTCACCTTCGGCTGGCTCAGCGTTGCCCAGCTCGGCGCCCTGCCCTACCTGTTCACCGGCGCAATCAGCGACCCGGCGGCGGCGCTGTTCGAAAGCATGTCCGGTTTCACGGCGACCGGTTCGACCATACTGACCACCATTGAGACGCTGCCGCGCGGTATTCTGTTCTGGCGTTCGTTGACTCAATGGTACGGCGGTATGGGTATTATCGTGCTGGCGGTGGCGATTCTACCGTTTTTGGGCGTTGGCGGGATGCAGCTGTTCAGCGCGGAGATGTCGGGTCCTTCCAAGGACCGGCTTACGCCGCGCATCGAATCAACCGCAAAGTTGCTATGGGGCGTCTACCTGCTGTTAACGGCCGGTGCTTTCGCCGGTTTTCGCTTGGCGGGACTCGACAACTTTGATGCCATCAATCACGCCTTCACCGCTGCCGCTACCGGCGGGTTTTCCACCCGCGACGCCAGTATAGCGGCCTACAATTCACTGCAAGTGGAACTGGTTTTTGTCATCGTCATGCTGCTGGGCGGAATCAGTTTCCCGTTGCACTACCGGGCGATAACCGGCCGCCCGCTGAACTACTTTAGGGATGCCCAATTCCGCTTCTATCTGGCCGTGTGGGCGCTGGCAACCGGTTTGGTGGCCCTCAACCTGTACCGTGCCATGGGGCTGCCGCTGGGGCAATCCTTGAGGGACAGTCTATTCCAGGTAACGACCATGGCCACCTCTACCGGCTACGTCTCGGCCGACTATGACCAGTGGCCCGCCTTCTCCCGCTTCATCCTGCTCTGCCTGATGGTGGTGGGCGGCTGCGCCGGTTCTACGGCGGGCGGCATGAAGATGATCCGGGTTTTCGTCCTGCTGAAGAAAGGGTTACGCGAATTACTGCTCTTTATCCGACCCGCGGCCATCCTGCAGGTCAAGGTGGGCCGCAAAAGTGTCTCGCCGGATATCCTGTCCAAGGTCACCTCCTACTTCATTATCTATATGCTGGTCTGGACCCTGGGCACGTTGGCTATGACCGCCTATGCACCGGACCTCGAATCTGCATTTAGTTCAGTGGTTACGGCTCTGGGCAACATGGGACCGGGCTTCGGCACCGTGGGCGCGGTACGCAATTTCGCGCACATCGAAACAGGCGGCAAATTGGTTTTGACGTTGATGATGCTGCTCGGCCGACTTGAGTTCTATACCGTGCTGGTCTTGCTGGTGCCCGGTTTCTGGAAACGCTGACCCCCGCACGCCCCCGGTACCGTGCGGCGCCGTATACTGGTCACAATCCGACGGATAGATCAGAAACAGCGTCGTCGTCGCCCGGGCCATCGGCCCGATTGCGGCGGGCTTGCGTGTCGATTTCGTAGTCTACGCCGTCGGAATGAATGAAAATGGCGGCATCGCGATCGGTGTGAAGCACCTGTTCGCGGCCCAGACGCTGGCTATAGAACTGCTGGGTAAGGTCGTGCACGTCGCGGGCCGTGCGCCAGCGGTCGCCTAAAACCGGCCGCGGATTACCGAATTCGAACAGGGCCCATTCCGGTTGCACCCGGTCAAGCAACGCTCCGCTATAGCTTTGCAGCGTGTGCTCCACCAGTTGGCGCGGCGGGCGACTAGCCCGGGTCGGTGAAGCGGCGCCCTGATGCGGTACGACCCACACTTGCGCCCGCACATCCGCAGCGCCACGCGCCAACGCCGCTTGTCCATCGTACTGCAGCGCCCCCGGCAACAGCATGGCAAAATCGCCATACACAACGCGCAGCACCAAGCCCCGACTCTCAATCGGCCAGGCACCATCCGCATCCCACTTGACGGGCAAGACTTCAATCGCAAAGCGTTTGCCGTCCATTTCCTCCGCGAACAGCGCTTCGCCTGGCGACGGCACCGCAACA
>SLLF01000211.1 GCA_007134175.1 Kiritimatiellia bacterium
CTGCACCCGCGAAGAGAATATCCACATCGATCGCGCGCGGGGCATTACGGTCATCGCCCCGGCGACGGCCCATGGCGGCCTCGATTTCCTGGAGCCATTCCAGCCACTGGGTTGCCGTGTGGGGGGTAGCGACAATCAAGACCGCATTGATGAACGTGAGGTGCGCGTATTCGGGTTTAACCCCGACCGGTTCCGTCTCGTAGAGACGCGACTGGGCGCGCCATTCGGTATCGGGACAGGCCAGTATCCGGCGTTTAGCCTCGCGCAGATGGGCAATGGACTCCCCCAAGTTGCTGCCCAGGCTGAAGCCGATCTCAATCGGGTCGCCGTTCTTCATGGTGCCTGGTCCAATCCCAGCACCGCGCGCATGTCGTAGACACCGGGCGCTCGCCCAGCGGCCCAGGCCGCCGCCCGCAGTGCCCCCAAGGCGAAGGTGTCCCGGCTAGTCGCGCGATGCGCCAGTTCCACCGATTCACCCGCACCGGCCAGGATAACGGTGTGATCGCCAACGAAATCGCCACCGCGCACTGCGTGAAATCCAATCTCGTGTTCCGGACGGTCGGTCACGACCATACCGGAGCGGCCATGGCGGCTCACTTGATCGAGTTCCCATCCCCGCCCGGCAGCCGCCGCGCGGCCCAGCGCCAGCGCCGTGCCACTGGGGGCATCGTGTTTGTGGCGATGATGGCGCTCAACGATCTCAATATCGTAACCCAGCGCCAGCGCCCGGGCCGCTTCGGTCACCAATTGAAGCAGTAAGTTGACACCCAGGCTCATGTTCGGTGCCATCACCAGGGGAATCTGGTCGCCCACGGTGGTGACGGCAGCGGACTGCTCGGCCGTGAAACCGGTGGTTCCCAGCACCCAGGCCACGCCGGCTCCCGCCAACAGGGACGCATGAGCCGTTGCTGCAGCAGCCGTAGTGAAATCAATAGCCACATCCGCCCCCTCCAGCGCAGCCGCCAGATCCGAGGTCACGGGGATCCCGGCCGGGGGCGCACCATGAAGTTGACCGGCATCCTGCCCTATGGCGGCGGTACCCGACCGTTCCACGGCTCCCCGCAAACGGAGCCCCGCTACCTGTTGGCTGACCAGACAACGGATGATCGCTCCGCCCATCCGGCCGCCCGCACCGATTACGACCACTTCTTTTTCGTTCGACATCCTATCCTCCTAAACATGCCGTTTGGTGTACCGCACCGTGCGCGGCAGAGCAAGAACTATGAAGTCCTCCCGTCACTAGTCTTGCAGGTGATCGATTGAACCATTATATTCGCACTATGTTTTCAGGTGTCTCACAGCAAATCGGGGTGATAGGGTTCGGCCTCTTAGGGGGTGTCCTCAGCTGGGTGGCGTCGGCCGTGGCCGAAGAAGCAAAAGAGGATCCGGTGCCCGTGGCCCCGATCACCGCGGAACCCTTCCACGATTGGGCCGATGCCTTGCGCCTATCCAATAACCTTATTGAGGTGGTCGTCGTTCCTTCCATAGGGCGGATTGCCCATATAGCCTGGCGCGATGAACCTAATTTGCTACGACTGGACCAAGAGGGGCAAGGCGCAAACAACGAGACCACGGCTCGTGGGAGCTGGCGGGATTACGGGGGCGACTGGGTGTGGCCGGTCGCCCGGTATCACTGGCCGCGCTTTCAAGAGGCCGACTGGCCGCCGGGACGCCTGCTGGACGGCCACGGGTGGTCGGGCCGCGCCTGGGAGACTGAGGAAGGCCGGCAATTTGCGATGATGACCAAGGAATATGAGGCTCCGCTCAACATCCGCGTTACCCGGACTATTGTACTTCCGGCCGACCAGAACGCCTTCGAGGTCCGGCAACAGGTGACGGCCATGGCCCCCACGGAGATTCCCGTCGCGCTGTGCCAGATGCTCCAACTTGTCGACGCGCAATGGAGTGTGCTGCCGGTCGATTCCGATTCCCGGTTCGAGCGCGGCTATCACGTTCTGGCGGGCGATCCTCCCGACGCCGCTACCTTTTCCCGCAACGATAACCTGTGGGTCTACCGGGTTGGCTCGGGAGCGCACGGGATCGGGGTTGACTCGGCCCGTCGTTGGATCGCCGCTATTCTCGATCAGACCCTGCTGATCCTGCGGGCCACGCCGCGGGAAGGCGACGGGCCCTACCCTCATGACGGTTGCACGGTTGAACTGCATTCCCGCGCTGGTCCTAATCCGCTGGTCGCGCTGGGGGTACTGAGCCCGGAACAGCCGCTGGACGCTGAGGAGCAGATCGCCAATGTGATCCATTACGAGTTCCACCGCCTGGAATCTTCGCCTGCTACGGCCGCCGCTGCAGCCGACGTGGTACGCGAGGCCTTGGGCGAACAGCCACCGGAACCGGAACATGAAGAATGAGCCTGGACGCCGCCCGCCTGCTCCGGCCACCATCTACTACGATGACCGCTGCGGCCTGTGCCAAGCGTCCATTCGTTTCGTCCAACGCCATGATCACCGGCAATCGTTTCACTTTGTTTCCCTGCATACACCGGAAGGTCGAGCTATCGCCCAACAGGCTGGACTGGATCCAGCGAACCCGGGCAGTTTGATTTTACAAGATGCAGCGGGAAGACACACGCACAGCAGCGGCATCTGCCGCATCGCCAGCCATCTCTCGTGGCCTTGGCGCCTACTGGGCCGGGTGGCCCGCTGTATCCCGCGCCAGTGGCGCGATGCTGGCTATCGGTGGTTCGCCCGCAACCGGACCCTCTTGAGCGATTGAGATTGAATCCACTCGGGTCTCTTTCTACAGTGGCCGCATGCATGCCAACAAGCCACATTTTGAAACCACGCGGGTGGAACTGGCGGTAAACGATACCGTCACGGATATATTCCCGCCCGAGTTCCAGGCCGAGCGCGGCCGGGGCATAGGCAGCAAGCAACTGCGCGAGAATTACGCAACGATGCTGCGGGCCATGGCTATCTATTATCCCGTAGCCTACCTGTTCCAGCGCGAGGTAGGTCGCGGGAGGCAGGGGGTAGTCTTCCAGGCGGTGCGCCATGGGTCGCGCGGCTGCATCACCCGCCACGCCATCAAGCTCTTCGATCCCGGCATCTACCCCAACGCGAAAAAGTACTGGACGGACATGGGCCGGATGGCCATTCAGACATCGCGCCTCCAGACCGTCCGCAGCCCCAACCTGGTCAGCCGCGATGTATATGAGGAGCATAACGGCATCGGTTACGTACAAATGGAGTTAATCGATGGACTGGATATCGCTTGCCTGCTGAACCCGATCCATTTGGAACGTGCCCGCGCCCGCAGCACCTGGCAGGAGTGGGGACGCTTCACCGACGTCATATTCCGGGTCGCGGGCGGACGATTACAGATCCAAACCGGCATAGCGCTCTACTTGATGCGACAGATGCTGCGCGGACTGGAATCCCTGCACGATCTGGGTTTTGTCCACAGCGATGTCAAGCCGGCCAACGTCATGATCGATCGCCTCGGTTATGCCAAACTAGTGGACTATGGCCGAGCGGTGATGATTAACGAACGAACCGGTTTTCTGCTGGGCAGCCCCATGTACATGGCGCCAGAGACCCATCGTCGCGAACCGAGCACGATCCAGACCGACTTGTACAGTGTGGGTCTGGTCGGCCTGGAGATGCTACGAGGCGAGCCGCTGGTTGATACGACCCATATGACCGAGTCCGATTTGCACCAATTCAAGCTGGGGCTGCTGGACCGTATGCCGCAGATGCTTCCACCGCATGTGGCCCGTAATGAACACTTGGTTTACCTGCTGCAACGGTTCCTGGATCCCAACCCGGAGCGCCGTTTCCGCACAGCGGAAGAGGCCGAATCCGACCAGGAAGGTTTGGCCGTCGTGCATAAACAACTTGCACAATTGGGCAAGGACACCGAATATGGCAGGGAATTGAGCAGCTATTTAACTAAATTGGTAAACCGCCGCACGGACCAGATTGAAGCAGATGACCGCAGTGGCTGCTCCTGATTAGTGCGGCGGAGACCTTGGTCATAGAGAAAAGGGAAATGATAATGAACATACTGCATATATGTGCCGATCCCAGCCCTACGGAGGAGTCGGCTTCCAAACAACTGGCGGTCACTTTTTTTCGCACGCTGGCGGAGAAGAATCCAGACGTAAACATCACAAATGTTGATCTTTACGAAAATCCGCCGCCCTATCTGGACTATCAGGCCATACGGGGATTCTGGTTCCCCGTCTTCATTGAGGGCCACCAGCCAACGGATGACGAGCAACTGGCAGGCACCTATGGCATGGAGCAAGGGGAAAAATTCAACGAATCAGATGTCGTAGTCCTGACGATTCCAATGTGGAACTATTCCGCTCCCGCTATTCTCAAGGCGTGGATGGATCAAGTGCTCTCCCCCAGCGTAACGTATGAAATGGATCAACGAGGGACGCGCCCGCTCCACAAGGTCAGGAAGCTGATCATGCTGGTGGCATCCGGCGAGACCTTCGCCGAGGGCGATCCGCGTGACGCCCTGACCCCGATGGTGCTCAACTCTTTTGCGGATGCCGGTATCCACCACGTATCCATCGCCTGGGCGGATGGCCAGTATGCGTTCAAGCATAATGATGCCGAGAAGCGACTGGCAGTGGCCTTGGACGCGGCGGAAGAAGCGGCCGAAGAGGTCATTGACGAGCTGAGCGGCGCTTAGGTCATTCGGAAGGGGCCGGCACATGTGGTTTTACACAACGGATCAGAAGGAAC
>SLLF01000190.1 GCA_007134175.1 Kiritimatiellia bacterium
AGCCAGGCCACTACCTCTTGCGCCGCACCCGGCACCGTGTAGGCGTCGGGCGCGGTGATGGGCGGGGTCTGTCCGTGCCCGGGTAAATCGAAGGCCACAAGGTAGTAGTCATCCGCCCAGCGTTCCAACCATGATGCCCACTCGCGGCTGGAACCGAGGAAGCCGTGCAGGAAACAGAGCGTCGTCCGGCCAGGATCGCCCGCCGTCCGTACGTGCAGACAGGAAGTCGTCATGCGCTGGCCTCGCGGACCGCCGCGCCTATGCGTTCCTGTAGTTCGCGGTGCGCTTCGTAATTGGCGCTTCGTTCAGTGAAACATTCGATGATACCGCTGGCTGGCTGGGCCGTGGCTGCTTGCAATGCCGTTTCTAGCTGTCCGGCACTGCGGGCTGCGGTGTAGGGCAAATCGAACATGGCGGCTGCTTGCTGGGCGGTATAGCCGTGCGGCGTACCGAAGAATGTTTCAAAGGACGCCTCGTCCCGCATGGGCAAAAACGAGAAAATCCCGCCGCCGTTATTGTTGATCACGCAGACCAGCAGGGGCACGCCGGATCGTCGCACATAGTGCAGCGCGTTGAGATCGTGCAAAAAGGCGAGGTCGCCCAACACCACGGCAACGGGTCGCTGCAAGCCGGCGGCCCAGCCACTGGCCGTGCTCACGGTGCCGTCGATGCCGCTGGCTCCGCGATTGGCCATGACCGGCGTCGCAGCCCCGTCGGCGACGCCGTACTGGTCCATGTCGCGGACGGGCATACTGTTGCCAAGAAACAGGGCATAGGTCGGTGGTAACCTGCGCGAGAGGGTGGCAGCGATTACCGCTTCATCCCACGCCGCCGCATCGGCTGCATGCGCCGCACAAATCCGGCGCGCGGCATCATGCGCGGATTTCCAAGCCGCCCCCCAACCCAAACCAACGGGTTGCGTTTGATTAGCCGTCGCATCCCGCCAGGCTTCGAGCCAGGCGGTCGGCGCGCATTGCAGGGCGTAATTGACCCGGTGCGCGTAGTCCTGCCGGTGCGGGTGCGGGCGAATCACCACATACCAGGCATCGGACCGGTCGATATAGGTTTGCACCCGCTTGGAAACCAGCGGACCGCCCAAATGAATGATCACATCGGGCGCGGGACCGGCGTCCGGTGTCAGCAGCAGCAGGTCGATATGGGGGCACACGCGCGGATCGTTTGCGCCCAGTCGCGCGCCGGAAAGAATATCGGGCCAAACGGGCCAATCCAGTTCCGTGGCCCAGCGCATTACGGCCTGTTGATCCGCCGTCTGCGGGAGTCGGCCCGCCACTATCACGCCGCGTTGCGCTGATCGGACGCGTTCGATGACGGGTAGCACATCATCGACCGCGGGCCGTACGGGACCATGACCGATACGGGTGAACGGTTGACCGGAATCGATCCACTGCGCCAAGGGTGCCAGATACGTTGTGGCATCAAAGGGTTCCGCCTCCCCCCCTAGCGGTTCGCGAAACATGCCATTGATATGCACTGGCCCGCCAAACCCGTTTTGGGCTCGTGCCACCGCCTGATCGACGGTGGTCAACACAAACGCAGCGGGTATACGCGTATCCGGGCACGGCAGGTCGACCGACCAACGCGTGCAGGAACCAAAGATACCGGTTTGCTCGATGGTCTGATTGGCGCGGGTATCGCGCCATTCCGGTGGTCGGTCGGCGGTCAACAGGATCAGGGGAACCCCATCCTGGTGGGCTTCCACCACGGCGGGCCAGCCGTTGGCCACGGCACTGCCGGAGGTGGTGAACCAGACCGCCGGGCGGCCGGTAGCGCGGGCGTGGCCCAGGGCATGGAACGCCGAGGCACGTTCGTCAAAGTGGATTACCGGCTGGATAGCGGTTTGGTTGGCCAGCGCCAGGGCTAGGGGTGCTGAGCGGGCACCGGACGAACCATGAAACGCATCCACGCCACAGCGCACCAACTCGCTAATCAGGAGATCAGCCCAAAAAAGATTCAGGTTTGTGGTCAACATGTCGTAGTGGTAAGCACCTTGATAAAATCGCGGATCTTCAATTCAATCTCGTCCCATTCCATTGCGGGCGTAGAGCCTGGCACAATACCGGCTCCGGAAAATAATGACAACTGATGAGGTTGAACCAGGCCGGAACGGATCGCCACGGCAAATTCCGCCTCATCGCGGGCCACCCACCCTACCGGACCGGCGTACCATCCCCGGTCAAAGTCTTCCAGGGCAGCGATCCGGGACAAGGCCTCCGCAGTGGGATATCCCCCCACAGCCGGCGTCGGGTGCAAGGCCGCCAACAAGTCGGCGTCGCGGATCCCGCTCTTCAGCGTGGCGGTTATGGGGGAAACCAGATGTTGACCGCGCGCCAGCTTCAACACCGACGGTTCGGGCGCCATCTCCAGCGTCTCGCACAGGGGGGCCAGTGCGGCGCGGATACCGGTGCGGACCCATTCGTGTTCCGCGCGCTCCTTGGGGCTATGAATCAAGTCAGCGGCCAGCTGCTGATCACGAACCGGGTCGGGGTCCCGCATCCGGGTACCGGCCACAGCCTCGCCACGCCAGTCACGTCCCTGGCGTTGGTAGAGGCGCTCGGGGGATGCACCGACGAACGCGCTGCCGGTTTCCGCCATATAACAGAAGTGAAAACATTCGGGTGTGGCAGCCTTCAGGCGGTGTATCAACCGGACGGGATCGAGCGGTTCCTCGAAGGTGAAGCACGCCTTGCGTGCCAGCACAATTTTGTGCAGCGGCCCTGACACCATTTCGGCGAGCATCGTAGTGACGCACCGTTCCCAGCGGGCATAATCCGGTATTTCGTAGCGCCTTGTCGGCAGCGGTAATGAGGCCGGATCGGTGCGGCGCATAACATCTGTTCCTTTTAATTGTCGGGCGTACGCGGCGGTTTTCCCGACGCGATACTCCTGCGCAGAAAAATGCAGGGCCAACCGGGACACCTCCGCGGTACTGGTCAATTCCCAGCGCGGCACGATAAAGCGGGCGCGGCCGAAGGGTTGCCACTCGCTGGCGGCGGGACCATGCGGGGCAAAACGGAAACCGCCATAAAAGCGGACGCTGGCCGCGGATTGGGCCAACCGTTGCTGCAGGCGGTCCAGAACCGTAGCATAGAAGGCGGCATTATCGGCCGGACCGGTGGTCATGGCATCGGTTGTGGACGGCCAGTAAGCCATGGCGGCCACATCGAGGCCGGCGATCTCGATAGCGGTTTGGCGGTCGCGGGTGGCCCCATAAAAGCGCATCTGCTGGGGAAAATGAGCCAACCAATCCAGTGGCGCCGTCCGCTGCAGCAACACTTCCGCCCGCAGAATACTGTTTGGCGGCAGCGCTGCCCCCTCTTCGTAGGCGGCATCCACGGCAGCGGCCAGCGCCTTGGGGCACGCGTGAAAAGGAAGCGGTTCCGCCAGCCGTGCGCCGTCCCGGCGCGGGTTCATTCTCGATCTCCCTGGTAGATAAAGGCCACGCCGAACGTCAACGGATGGGCCCGCACGGCGCGAAAGCCGGCCTGCTCCAGCAGGGCGCAAAAATCGGCCCCATACGGGAAGGACTCCACCGTCCGATTCAAATACCGGTAGGCGTGCGCATCCCCGGATATCCAGCCGCCGATGCGCGGCAGGATGTGTCGAAAATACCAGAGGTAGCTGCAGCGTATAAGCGCGCACCGCGGCAAGCCGAACTCAAGAATCAACACCCGCCCCGCCGGCTTCAGAATGCGGCGGATTTCCGCCAGCCCCTTCGGCACCGATTCCACGTTACGGATACCGAATGCCACGGTCACCACATCCGCGCAGGCGTCCGGTAACGGAAGGGCTGTAGCATCACCGATATCCAGTTTCAGCTTATCCGACAACCCGGCGCGTTCGATTTTTTCGCGGCCAATTGCCAGCATCTTTTCGGCCATATCGAGTCCCAGCCCGTTGATTATGCGTGGATCTTTGGCTAGCCGGAGTAGCTGGTCGGCGGTGCCGGTCGCCAGATCCACCAACCGCAAGTCAGGCCGGTCGGGCAGATAACGCGCAAGACGGCAGCGCCACCGCTGATCCTGCCCGAACGACAACGAACGGTTTAATAGATCATAACGGTGGGCGATGCGGTCGAACATCGCCCACACTTGGACGCGCGAAGGCGCCTCCTGCTCAGACTGCTCCCGGGCGGCACCCATGGCGCGAGTAACCCAGCCGATGGGTTTAGAACGAATAGGCTATCTTGCCGCGGATGACGATATCTTCATCGCTATTGCGGACCGTGCCACCATGGAACGTGAAGAGCCAGTCACGGGTAGGCGCGTAATAGAACCCACCCATAAACGTAATCGGATGGCTATCGTCCCTGCGGCCGAAATCGTCGCGTACTTTGCGGCGCGCCAACTCAATTTCTCCAATGAAGCCGAACTGCCGGTCCAGCTCCCAGACCAAGGAGGCGGCCACGGAAGGAATGTTGTCTTCGTCCTCTACGATCCGGTACCGCGCATCGGCGGCAAAGTGGAAGTCGCGATTTGAGGTTGCCCCCAACGCCAAACCGAATTGGTATTCCATGTCGCCCGCGCCCAGCCCCTTGTCGTCATCGCCGGTGGGAAAGAACACTTCGGCATGCGGCATAATCCAAGGGTAGCCGAAAAGCCCCTTGTAGGTCACCAGTTCGAAACCCAGCGAGGCATCACCGATACCACTTTCCCTATCGCCGAA
>SLLF01000079.1 GCA_007134175.1 Kiritimatiellia bacterium
CGGCGGTCACCTCTCCCGGGCCTTTGACGCTTAGGGTGAGGCGCCGGGTTTCTCGGGAGAACATCTTGATCAACACCCCTTTGAGATTGACGATGATGTCGGTGACGTCCTCCACCACTCCCGGCAAGGTGCTGAACTCGTGCAAGGCGCCTTCCACCCGTATGGACGAAACAGCAGCTCCTTCCAGCGAAGACAGCAAGACGCGTCGCAAGGAATTACCGATGGTGCGCCCATAGCCCTGTTCAAAGGGCTCAGCATGATACAATGCGTAGTTATCTACAGATTCGCCCTCGTCCTTGATCAGGCGTTTGGGCATTTCGAATCGTCCGATTCTTATTGGCATACGTATTCTCCCAGAACCGGGCGTTAGCCGGTTCGTATGGTGATTGGTTATTCTTTTACTTGGAGTACAACTCCACGATCAACTGCTCGTTGACTATCGGCTGGATCTCCTCCCGACTGGGCACATGCAGCACTTCGCCCTTAGCCGCCGCTTTGTCCACGTTGATCCATGGTGCGTACCCGCGACTTTCGGCCACATCCATTAGCGGTTTCACATATTCCCGGCTGGGGGGCCGGTTGATGACTTCTACGGCATCCCCCGCCTTCAACACGCGCGACGCAATGGTGCAGCGCCGCCCGTTGACCAGCACATGCCCGTGGTTGACGAATTGCCGCGCGGCTTTGCGCGAAGAGGCGAAGCCCATACGGTAGGCCACGCTATCCAATCTCAATTCCAGCATTTGGAGCAGGGTTTCGCCGGTGCGCCCTGTCTTGCGGGCGGCCCGATCAAAAAAGAGGCGGAACTGGGCTTCCTGCAGCCCGTACATGCGCCGTAGCCGCTGTTTTTCACGCAACTGAACGCCATAATCGGAAATCTTGCTCCGCCGACGCCCGTGTACACCCGGTGTCGTGCGACCCTGCTCAATAGCGCATTTGGCCATATAGCAGCGATCGCCTTTCAGAAAGAGCTTCATGCCTTCGCGGCGACAAAGCTTACAGGATGGTCCCGTGTATCTACCCATGATTATATATTCTCCTACTCCCTTTACACTCGACGGCGTTTCGGCGGACGACAACCATTATGCGGCACCGGCGTGGTGTCCTGGATAGCCGTTATGGTCAACCCTGCCGCTTGCAGCGCCCGGATCGCGGATTCGCGACCGGCTCCAGGCCCCTGTACGCGCACTTCTATTTCATTCAAACCATAGCCAATCGCTTCGCGCGCCGTTTCCTGAGCCACGGTGGTGGCCGCAAATGCCGTGCTTTTGCGCGAACCCTTGAAACCGCAGCGTCCCGCCGTACGCCACGCGATTACGTTACCGCGCACATCGGTTATGGTCACAACGGTATTATTGAACGTAGCACGAATATGGGCGATGCCTACCGGCACCTGCCGCTGTCCCTTCCCCTTGCCCTTCTTCTTGGCCTTGGCGGGCACTTCCGACTGCGCTTCGTCGGCTTCGCGCAGAATATCCTCAGCGGTACGGGCGCGCGCCGGCTTCTCCTTGACCGCCTTCTCCCCTGAGGAACTCGTTTGCGCAGCCTGATCCGGAGCAGCAACTTCGTTCACCGCCGTCGGCTCCATCCCTGCTGCCTGCTTCTCATCTTTTTCTTCTGCCATCTTCTTCCACTCCTCACACGTTATTTCGAAGCCTGTTTCGCCGCCGACCGGGCTTCTTTACCACGCACGGCCCCCACGGTCCGACGCGGACCTTTGCGCGTACGGGCATTGGTACTGGTCCGCTGGCCCCGTACCGGCAAACCGCGCCGGTGGCGCAAGCCGCGGTAGCTTCCGATGCTGACAATACGCCTGATGTTCTGGGCTACTTCCCGCCGCAGGTCACCTTCCACCCGGTAGTCGCCCTGCAGGATCTGGGCCAAGTTGGTGATCTCCTCGTCGGTCAAGTCGTTTGCTTTCTTGACCGGATCAATACCTGCTTTCTTCACCACCTCGCGCGCGGTGGCCGGTCCAATGCCGTAAATATACCGCAACGCATACTCTACCCGCTTGAAACCCGGAATATCTATTCCTAACACTCTTGGCATAATTCTTCTCCCTGCCCCGCTCAACTCTGGCGTTGCTTATGGCGCGGATTGGTACAAATAACCCGCACCACTCCCTTGCGCCGGATAATCCGGCACCGTTCACAAATTCGTTTAACTGACGACCGCACCTTCATGATTGCTCAATCCTCAACTTCCTACTCCATCACAAACGTTCCCTTCGACATGTCGAAAGGTGACATCTCCAAGCGGACGCTGCACCCCGGCCGTAACCGACCGCGCCACGCGTCCCGTTGTCCCGGCGGCGGAAATGCCACCACCTGATGACCGTTCGGCAAAACAGCCGTGAAGGTGCAATCCTGTATCACATCCTTCAAAACAGCGTCCAGCACAAATAATTCCCTATCACTCATTTTTTGCGCAGGTCAGCACCTCCGCCTGCCCTTCAGCCACCGCCACGGTGTGCTCAAAGTGCGCCGACGGTTTACGGTCCTTGGTCAAAACCGTCCAGCCATCCGGCATCACTTCCACCTCGGGGCCGCCCATATTCAACATCGGTTCCAGCGCAAACGTCATCCCGGCACGCAATCGCGGCCCCCGCCCCGGTGCGCCAAAATTCGGTATTTGCGGGTCCTCGTGCATCTTGCGACCGATGCCGTGCCCCACAAAATCCCGCACGATCCCAAACCCCGCCCTCACCGCCACGCGTTCGACCGCATGCGATATATCCGACAAGCGGTTTCCTACCACCGCCTTCTCTATCGCAGCCTGCAAAGCCTGTTCGGTGACCGTAATCAGCCGAATCACTTCGGCATCGGTCACACCCACCATTACCGTCGTGGCGGTGTCGCCTACAAATCCATCGTAGACAACGCCAAAATCCACGCTCAATACGTCACCCAATTGTACCACCCGCTTGCCGGGTATCCCGTGCACCACCTCGTCGTTCACCGAAACACAAATGTGCCCGGGGAAACCGCGGTAGCCCCAAAAAGCACTCTTCCCTCCCAGCGCGGCAATCGTATCGCGGGCATACTCATCCAGCTCTTGCGTTGTAACCCCCGGCTTGATCGCTGCCGCAACCTGATCGCGCACCTGTGCCGCCATCCGGCAACTGGCGCGCATTCGGGCCAGCTCAGCCGTGGACTTGACCTTGATCATGACGCCTGCGCGGACCGACCCGTCTGCTCCAGAATGAACGCCAAGGTTTTTTCACGCTGAAGCGCCTTGATCCGGTGCAACACGCCGGCCTTTTCATAATAGGCAATCAAGCCGGACGTCTGCTTTTCAAACACCTCCAACCGGTTCAATACCGTCTCCCGGTTGTCATCCGCCCGCTGGTATAGCTCCCCGCCACACTGGTCGCAGACACCGTCCTGCCGGGGCGGTATATTACGGACATGATAGACGGCCCCGCACGCACGGCACAGCAAACGACCCGACATGCGGTCTACAAGAATGTCTTTGGGCACTTCCAGTAAAAACACGTGGCTCACGCGCCCCCGGCCATCCGCCTGCAGCAACCCGTCCAGCAACCGCGCCTGTTCGGAGGTACGCGGGAAGCCGTCGAATATATACTGCGCGTCCGCCGGTCCTGCCAGCAACCGTTCGCGTACAATTTTCATGATCACATCATCGGGGACGAGCTCGCCGGCCTCCATGTAGCGCTTGGCTTCCAGCCCCACCGGGGAACCGGCCTTCAACGCAGCCCGCAGCATATCGCCGGTGGACATGTGCGTGAAGGCCTCCACCGCCTCCGTCAAGTCAACGGCGGTCGTCCCTTTCCCAGAGCCCGGCGCACCCAGCAGTATGATCGCTTCCCACATGCTGCCTACCTGCGCGACCGCAGTTTGCCTTTCTTCAGGAACCCGTCATAGTGGCGGGTCAACAAGTGGGATTCGACCTGTCGCATCGTGTCCAGCATAACGCCGACTATAATCAGAATACTGGTGCCGCCAAAGAACGACGCAACGATCCAGGGAATGCCGAATTGCTGGGCCATCAGCATGGGCAACACCGCAATAATGGTAAGGAATACAGCGCCAGCCAACGTCAGGCGCGTCATCGTACGGTCCAGGTACTCCGCCGTCGGTTTACCGGGCCGGATACCGGGGACATAGCCCCCGTACTTCTTTAAATCATCGGCAATTTGAATCGGCTTAAACTGCGTCGCCACCCAGAAATAGGAGAAGAACATAATCATCAGGGCGTAGAGCAAATTATACCAAGTGGTACCGATCTCCAACAGGGCACCAAAGCGTCGGACCGCTTCGCTCGGGATCTGGCGCAACAATTGCGCCGGGAACATCAAAATAGCACCGGCAAAGATGATGGGCATAACACCGGAATAGTTGACGCGTAGCGGCATGTAGGTGCTTTGTCCGCCATATACCTTGCGCCCCACCACTCGCTTCGCGTACTGGACCGGTATTTTGCGCTGGGCCTGAGTAACGGCTATCGTCCCGGCGATGACCAGGAAGAGCATGACCAGCAGCGCCACCAAGTGGAAAATGGTGAATTGAGCCGCCCCGCCTTCCGGTGCACGGAACATGTTGGCCGCCGCCTGAATGGCGCCGGGCAAACTACTAATGATGCTAACCGTAATGATCAACGAAATACCGTTGCCGATACCGCGTTCGGTCATCTGCTCGCCCA
>SLLF01000297.1 GCA_007134175.1 Kiritimatiellia bacterium
GAGGGTGGTTAATGTCGATCCCCCCGATTGGCCTCGAAAACCCCAATATTGTTGAGTGGAGGACGAGAAAAAGCGGATTTTTCGACCACCACACGCGTGACGCGGGGATGCTTTGCGATGAGAGAGCTGGCGAACACTTGGCCGCACTGGACACGGTGATCAGCCGCACGCTCGCCTGCTGTCATTTTGAGCGGAGCGTAGCGTAGTCGAAAAATCTCGTTCTTCGTCAAGCCGCGTCGCCTTTGGATCCGTTCCCAACGCGACGGTGTTTGGCGTGATTCTGAGATGTCTCCCTTCGGCTTCGCTCAGGGCAGGCTCCTCCTAAAGAACTGTCGGCGACTGGCGAAGATGGAGATGTCTCGACTTCGTCCCGCAGGCGCGGGACTACGCTCGACATGACCAAAGTCCCTCGAGGCTCTTGCAAAACCGGCTCACGTCGGGTGGTCTCGCAGTGCTCGCCCCTCCATTTGCGGGCATTCGTTCGTGACGTGGAGGCGGAGATCTGCGGCGCCGCAGGTTTTGCAGAAGCCTCCCTCCAATGCTGGCGCAGGAAGCCGTACAGGACAAAAGCAACGAAATCACCCTGCCCCACAACTATCCCCCGACCGAGAACCGCACACCCGTTTATCCCTTGGTGCTCGCCGAAAAATCTTGTTGCCCGGCCGGCACGTTGACGGTCAACGTCTGCCCCCCGGCGAGTTGAACGGTCAGGGCAAGCGGCACATCCCAATCCGTACGACGTTGGCCCGCAATCCGGTCCCCGTCCACTTCCCAGCGGGTCAGTTCCAGGCCTTGGGTTAAATTCAAGTCGGTCCCGATCAGCGCCGGTTGATCGGGCGCACAGGCGGTAACGCGCAGGACCCGGCTTCCGTGAGCGGGTACCTCGATTGCTACGATGCCGTCTGACTGAAACAGGCCGAGATGGCGTTGTTCCCGAAATTCAAAGACGGCGTATGGACCGTCCGGATCGCCTGGCGGCAGGGCTGCGGCCAGCGGGGAGGTCATGGTCCGCGGCTCGTCCTGCCAGTTGGTCAGCGTCAACAGCGACCAGGGGGCGAGCCCGTTCTCCGGTTGGGTAATACGGGTCACCAGCACCTCGGGGCAATAGTCCGCCTTGTCCCAGACGATCCACTCCGCCGGTGGGGCGCATTGCGGAATCACGTGCCGCAGCAGCAAGCGGCGGTCCTCGTCCAACTCCACCATCCGTTCGGCAAAGCAGGTCAATCCACCGCCGAGGAAGGTGTTGACCAGTAAGGTAAAGGCCTCTTCATCTGTGAAGGTGCCGGACGAGAGGTGCGCATCTTTTTCATTACCACGAAAGATTGTTGAGCGGCGCCGCAGTTGCAAGGCGTCGGGATCATTATGCCAAAGACGGTTGTAATGGTTGCGGCTGATATTTTGACGGATACGCATATCGTAATTCGATACGCGGGTCCCTTCTTGACACCAGTAGCCTTTTACGTCGCGGCTGGACCGAATGATGTCGGCCAGGCCCGCAGACCCCTCGTAGAGGCCGCCGCAAACTTCTACCAGACTGTCGGGTCCCACCGCATTGCGCACCAGTTGCAAGGCGTGCCGGTAGGCTTGGGCCCGGTTCTTGTCGGGGCGGTGATAGCGGGCGTCGGCATTCAGAATCAATGACCGGACATAGTCCAGCTTGTGATAATGAAACCCGGCGGCCTTAAGCCGGGTAAATAATTCATGGAGATAGGCCTCCGCGTGGGGTGCGAATGGGTCTAGAATAAAACAGTCGCCCCGCGAACATTTGAAGATGCAGGGAGTGCCGTCTTGATTCCTCAGTGGTAAGTCGGGCCAGCGCTTGAGCACTTCCGCCTCCGGCTGCAGCACGAACGGGGCCGTCCAGATGCCGGGCCGGTAGCCTGCCTGACGAATCGATGCGGCCATCGCCGCCAAACCGGCCGGGAAGCGGTCGTTGGTCTCCCAGTCGCCGTATAGCCCCATCCAACCGTTGTCGACCTGCACGATATCGCAAGGGATGGGACGGCGTTGTAGCTCTTGCAGGTTCTCTTGCAAGTCTTCAGCGGTGAAGTCCTCCCCGTAGAAGTACCAGGTGCAGTAAATCGTTGGACGGGTGGCCGGTGGTCGTGGCACCTGGTATAAGGTGCCGACGGCCTCCGTGAACTGGTCCAGCAGGGCGCGGGTTGAGTTTCCCGTCCACAGCAGGAGATCGTGCGTTGTTACGGAGGCACCCGGTTCAATGCGCATGTCGTCAAACAGAGCCGCCGCTTCCAGGCACACCAGCGAGTGGCGCTCCGGGGTTGTCTCCAATACCACATCGTTCAGGTGACGATCCTGCCCAAGAAACGCCAGCATAATCGGTTGAGTACCGGGCGCGCCGGCTTCGATGACCACTCCGGGATCAGCCAGGAAGTGACGCGGCAGTATGGGTTTCCCGTCATTGCCCTGTGTGATGCCCCCCCCCGCTACCGCCTCGGAGGTGTCGAACGTGACGTCGTTCATTGCGTCATCGACCACGGCCGGCCGGAAATAGCCCGGTACATTGTTCTTTTGGCGTGCCAGTAAGAAGACGCGCCAGTCCGTCAACGTCTCCATACGGGGGAACGACCCGTCATCGGGTGTCACGCGGAAGGGCACCCAGCGCTTCAGTTGCACGGGCGTTTCACGCCGATTGATCAGTTCGAGGGAAAGGGCCAGCCCGTCGGGCGATTCACGCACGGTGCGGTGCAGCTCAAGCCCATTGACCGTGGCCGTGTCGCCCTGAAAGTGGGGTGGCGGCAACTCCTCGTCCGCGATTTCGGGTGCCAGGGTGCGAAAATGAACCGGCACTTGGCCGGGCAGTGTATAGGTGGTGATCATGTAGAGTTCTTCCCGGATAGGTGTTTTGGCGAAACAGGGATAAGGCGCTAAGATGGGGTGGATGACGGGACTCGAACCCGCGACTTTCAGGACCACAACCTGACGCTCTAACCACCTGAGCTACATCCACCGTTCTACTACTGCGCCCGCACACTATAAGCCGTTGTCCTGACTAAGCGCAAGACATTATGTACACCGGGACTGGAACGTAACGGGCAATGCCACGCACCGACTTCCGATTAGCATGGGAGCCGCCGTCCGCCGATTAAAGTGCGAGGAGTACCATCCACCTTCCAGCGTACCGCTTACCACCCGCCACTCCAGCTGGGTATCCAGCTCCAGCCAGCGCTGCCCGTCTGTCCACTGGATGGAAGCGCGGCCGCCATCCACCCGCACCCGGCAATCGGGATGAAAATGGAAGCGCAGCTCAATCTCATGGCGTCCCCGGCCGGTTAGCAGGTCACGACATGTCCAGCCCTCGTCCGTCCACTCCAGGCGCCGCCGGTGTATAACGGGCCGGTCCAACCGTCGGTAGCCGTCGTGCTCGGCCTCAATGAAATCGGGACCGCTAGCGATGACCCGGCACGTGGCCGGCCGCATCCAGAGGAATACGCCGCCGGGCTCGGATTGATCGAGCCCGTCGACCAGTACGGTGTTGTGGGCGGCGGTACTGCGAAAGTAGGCGCGCGCATCGGGATCCGCATAATAACTGCCGGTGCCCGGATCGACAAGGATGGGCCTGCCGCCCACCTGCCAGGTGAATGCCAAGGCATCGGCGTGGCCATGCGCGGCGATGCGCCCGTAACCCAACGGGCCGGCATCAAACCAGCCCACCTCCTCCTGTGGGGTTCCGCCGTGCCGGACCATCCCATATAAACCCGCAGCGGGGAATACGACCTGTTCCAAATCACCTGCCATCTGTCGTGTCGCGGCACGCGAAGGTGCGAGCGGGGTTGTTGCGGCCAACGTGCACGCCAAATCGTCGGGGCGGCCGGTCGGACTGAGGGCCAACACCCGGCCTTCGTCGTCATCGCCATAACGGGGGGGCGGGCCGTGGGCCGTCAGCACCGCCTCTGCATCTCGCATGGCTTGTAGACGTTGCTGATACGCGGCGGAAAAGGGGGTCCCGTGGCGTTGGGCCTCCGCCGCGGACCAGAAAAAGAAGTCCTGCACGAATGGATGATAGGCGAACGCCTGTTCCCTGTTGAGCCCGTCAGGGAATGTTTGCTTTACGATTTCCCGTTCCAGCACGTGCCGGGCCCAGGCCTGCCACGCGCGGGATACGCTGAAAACCGGCCAGGTGCTGGCGGCGATGAATACGCCGGCTGCTTCCCCGATCAGATGGTTGTTGGCGGAGGACCCATACGAGGCGTGTTGCCGAATCAGCCATTGTTGCTGATAAATCGCCGGCCAGAGTGCGCCGGTTGGACCAAACAATTGATGGTGACCATCCGCGCACGGACGCAGCAGTCGCTCAATCCAAACCCAGGCGATCAAGCGGATCCCCAGCTCCAACGGGCTGGCCCAATTTACGCCTTGCAGGAACGAATTGTGCTGCACCCAGTCTTTTAACTGTGCCACCACCAGGCGGGCGTAACGCTCGTCGCCGGTACACGCATAGGTGGCTGCGAGCAGGGTCAGATGCTGGTGCCGGCTCTTTTCCCAGATGTTCTTGATGTTGCCGACGATGTCCGGATCGCGGCAGTCGATGTCGAACGCATAACGTAGTGGTGCGCGACACCCGGTCTGGGGGTCGTGATGCCAATCCGGCATCTCCTCCTCTACCGCGACGTGTAACCATTCATAGTGGCCCTTCAACCA
>SLLF01000157.1 GCA_007134175.1 Kiritimatiellia bacterium
GTGAAACCGTTGCTCGACGATGTTGTCAGCGAGTTTTCGCGCCGCCTCGAGATAGGCCGGGTGTGACTCCGTTTTGAACATTTCCAACAGCGCAAAAATCGCTTCCGGTTCGGCATGGTCCGGCGCGATACGGAGCGATGGATTCTCACCAGGCAGCTCGCCAGGGTCGCCCAGCCCCAGCCCGAGCGCCATGTGGCGCGCGGTCTGCCACAGGAACGGGCGGCGTGTGAGCCGGTGGGCGCGTGCGTAAGCCGCAAGATGTCGCGGCGTCACCGGATTGGGGTCGTATGCATCTCCCCGGTTGCCTCTGCCATATCCGGTGCGAGGGATCTTAAGGCCGGTGACATCCGTGCCATCCGCCCACATGGGGCGAAAATGATTCGCTTCAGGGTCGTACGCGTGGCGCGCGTGAGCCTCGAGGTGATCGGCGGCATCTTCCGCCAGCACGCGCGCCGCAGCGCCAATCCGTTCGGCAAGGCTCAACTGCATGAGCGTATACCAGGGAAAACCGCCGCTGGTTGACCATACCCAGCCTTCGCGCGCCACGAGCATCCCATCGTCGGCGATTTTGCCCTTGACCGGATTGAAAAACTCGTCATCGGGGTCGGAACTGCCTGAGTGGCCGAACTTGTTTTCAATGCGGTCGCCATACCTGGAAAATGTCAGTGCGCCCGTCAACGCTCCCTCCGCAGGCGGTTCACGGCGACGGCGTGGCTTGGTATATTGGTATGCTCCCATCCCCGTGTCGGGGTGGCGTGCCTTGGTGTACATATTTGCCATATACAGCGCCCAGTCGAGAGCGCCTTGCTCGCCGCCCAGATGATAGAGCATCGCCCCGCCATAAATAAGATCGGCGCCGCAGTTGAGAAACGACAGTCCGCTGCTCTCGAAATAGGGTTCCGGGTTGGCGAAAGGCCGCTCCCAGATGGCCTTGCCTGGCGCGGGTCCGGAACCGTATGGCGCATGGCGGTTCATCATCAGCATGCGCCAATCCGTAACGTGCCCCGCCCATAGAGCGCGAAGAAACCGCGCGGTATGCTCGGGATTGACCTCCCACATCAACTCATAGAGTGGGAAATTTCTTTTGAACTCGTGGCAGTCGTTGTCAAAATGGCCTACCGGTTTGAGGGTTTGCAGGTCGATGAACTGATGCCCGCCCCAGCGGAGTTTTCCGCAGGGCGAGGCAAGATGATCGAAATGGTAGCGGATTGCCGCCATCGCCTTCGTCTTGTAACGCTCGTCGCCTGTCAGGTTTGTCAACCCGACGAGTACACGAAACAGGTTTTGCTGACTGGCCAGGTTATGGATGAGATAGGACCTGCCGCCGTGCCGCCAGACAACCGGTTCGCCGGTATCCACATTTACACCATCGGCCAGCAGCGGCGTCTCCTGACCGCTCCACCGGTCGCGCCCTTGCGCCAGCACATTGTCCGCAAACGTGCGCACCGCCCGCAGGCGCGCGTCGTCGCCCGCAGTGCGTGCCGGCGGGGGCTGGTCTGGCGCAGGCGGGGCGTCCGCGGCACAAAGCATCGTTGTTGTCAGCAGGACAAGCCCTGCGGTTATTCCGGTTAATCGTCTGAAAGGTGTCATCATCTTGTTCTTTCTCCTTTGGTTGGACACGTTCTGTCAAGAGTGGACAGAGCATATTTTAAAAACACCTATTTACCAATGGGTTAATATTGCCCCAGGCCTACTCACCGGCGGGGGGATACCTGTGGCTGTGGGGCCGCCCCCACCCCCCTCAATCCCCACCATTCCGGGCCTCCGAAAAATTCAGTTACTCCAATGTCCTGGTGTTCTGCTGATTTCTAAGTCCCCGGCTGCCAGGTGGTCGCCTTGATATCGACGCAAAAATGCAGTTCACCGGTCTTTTTGGCGGTTCCGCTCCTGCCCGGCAGCAGGACCGTGTCCGGAATCCTTTCCCTGGATTGGGCATCGTAACGGATATGCGCGGAAGCGGCCATGGCGCCGTTGCCGCGGGTGGAAAGAAAGCGAAAACGCCGGGGCCCCGGCTTGCCCTCGACATTGAAATGGAACCAGAAGGTTTCCGATGGCCACCCGTTGGTCCGGCCGCAAAAAACGATTCTCCCGGCCTCGTCGACGATGGCATCCCGACCGCTGCCGCAGGGAATGTCTTCACTCATCTCAAAATCTTCCGGCCCGGCCGCCCCCAGGGTAGCGTACTGGTTGTCCATTTTGGCGCGATCCGTCAATGCGACCTGGCAGATCGCCCCGGCCCTGTTGACGGTGCGGGCGGCGGCCCGCTCGAACGCTGCGCGAAAGGCCTGCGCCACTTCACGATTGAATTCCGGCGAGTCATACTCACGCGCTTCGGCCCGGACCAGCAGGCGATCCATTACTACGTTGGTCGCGTAGCCATGCGCCGAACCTTCGATAATGGTGATGTTGCTGGCCGCCTGTTTCCCTGCTTTGACGACCGGCTTGCCGAGCCAGCCGCTGGTGTCCAGATCGGCCACGGCACGGGCAAAAATCAACGGCGTGGAGATGCCGCCTTGCTGCGGCCCGAAAACTTGGCTTCCTTGCCGAAAATCTCGATCTCCATGTTGGTTTTGCCTTTACCGGCCACGGCGAGCGCGGCCAGGTCGCGACCGTCCCAGGTAAAACCCATTTCCGGCTGCCCGTAGTAGTCAAGATCAGCGTAACGCGCCCCCTGTGAGCTGATCTCTTCCTGCACCGTAAACAGCAACGTGAGGGGCGGGTGCGGGAGTTGTTCGCGTAAGAGGCGGATGGCACCGTACAAGACGATAGCCCCATCAGGCGCATAACGAGGGCGAGAGCGTCCTGGTCGTGCTGCTCCGTCCACGGGATTTCATTGTCGTAAGCAGTGTTCATCGTTCGTTCTTCTAATTGGTGGTGTGACTTCATGACGTGGTGACTCCTTGACTCACCTTCATCATATTCCTCGTTTCAGCTTCGATTCGTCAGGTAGCTAAGACAGACTTCCAGCAATTGCGGGCCGCGGTCGAGCAGCGTGTGCTGTCCGAACGGTTCTAATGTTCCAGTCGTCGGGTTGACGGCGGCGAAGAGTGAAAGCTCAAAGAGCGCACAGGGGGCATGGTAGAGATTCACGAACCGATCCTGTAGCCGCAGCATCCGGTCACTGGGCGCGGCCGGCTTGGCTTTGTTATTGCGTCGCGGCAGACCCATCTTTTCTTCCAGCAGCCGCTCCAGCAATGCCTGGCGCGCGGGCAGCGTCGGTGAGCGGGCAGCCAGGGATTCATCGCTGACCGTATGGACGCTGTCGAAGGAATGGCAACTGTGGAAATCGAACCCCAGCACGATCTCGTTCCCCGCCGCGGCCCATTCGTCGATGCAAGTGGCTACCGCCTGTGTCTCCGGCTGGCTGAGCAGGCCCCAGTCGCGGTTCAGGTTGCGGGCGTTGCGGCTCAGGAAGGCGTGCCCGCCGTCTTCGGCACCATCGACGTTACTGATGGGGAAGATCAGGAACGCCGTGCCGGCGAGGATGTCGGCGGCGTCCGGCCGCGCCCGCAGGGCGCGCAGCATAGCCACCAGGGTGTGGCCATAATGGGTCTCGAACGGCCCGTGCTGGCCGTTGTGGAGGACGATCGTGCATTTCGCCCCGCTGCCCGGCGCGGTCACGGCCCAAACCTTGATCGGGCGGCCTTCGGGTGTTCGCCCGATTTCCCGCGTGGCAAAGCAGTCCCACGCGGCGAATTCGGCTTCCGCTTCAGCCACATGCCGCAGGGCAAATGGGATATAGGTGGCGATCCAGGCCGGCGTGCGTTCCACGTTGATGGTCAGCTTCAGGTTGCCGGATCGAGCCTTCTGGAACAAGCCGTAGCCGCGCGTCATTTCGTAACAGGCGTCGGGGATACGTTGCCAGACCTTTTGGTCGTAGGAGATGAACGCGCTGGAGGCGGCGCCACCGCTGCCGGGCGTGGTGGCGAGCACGAACCGCCGTGGCCCTGGCTCGCCGTCGACCTGAAAATGAAAACAGTAGGCATCGCCGATCTGTCCGGCCCGCTCGCCGCCGCTGATGACGATATTGCCCTCCGGATCAAGCACCGGATCACGCCCCGAACCGGCGGGCAGGTCGTCGCTGATGGTCAGGTCGGCGGGCGGCTTCAAGCCAAGCGTGGCGAATTGATTTTCCGACTTGCAGACCGGGAACAAGGCGACCTGGGCAAGAGCGCCGCTGAAACGACGATCGGCTTGACCGCCGATGGTTAACGTCCCGGCTCGCCCCACAGGGATGCCGGGCGTCATGAAATCCACCGCGCCGCCGACCAGGCGGGCCCAGGGTTCGCCGGCGCGCGTGCAATAGAGGTAGATATGGTTGAAGCGGCGCAGCTTGTTGGTCTCGGCCTCCGCCGGGGTGTCAAAATAGCCGGTCATCACGCGGGCCGTGACGGCCAGATGCTGCCATTGCCCGCCGAAGACCGCGTCGGCGACAGGCTTGCCGGTCTTGACCGTCAGCGTGTCATCGCCTTGGCACAGCGTGAAACAGAGGTAAAGATTTTCGTCGATAAACAGATCGCCGCGGCAACCGCCTTCGAGCGTGAGCGAACCAATATCCTGCCGGCGCGGCGCCTGCGGCTGGTTCTTCGGCCAGCGCACCCAGCATTCGAGCGTGAATTCAGGCTTTTCCAGGATGGGAATTCCGATGGCA
>SLLF01000189.1 GCA_007134175.1 Kiritimatiellia bacterium
ACATTGGCCCCGTGGGCGGCGCAGGCTTGCGCCGTTTCCTGATCCACCCCGCCATCGACAGAAATGTCGATGTCCGGTGACCAGTGGCGGATGGCCTTGATTTTGGGCAAGACCTCCGCCATGAAGGCCTGGCCCCCGAATCCCGGCTGCACGGTCATGCACAACACCTCATCCACCGCCTGCGCTTCCAGCAGCGCGCGCACGGCATCTGCCGGCGTAGCAGGGTTCAATGTAATGCCGGCGCGGGTACCGGTGTCCCGGATCGCCTGTAGCACGGCCTGAATATTGCCATCCGCCTCGACATGAATCAGCACCGTGTTGGCACCGGCCTGGATAAAGGCCTCGGCGTAGCGGCCGGGATCGGTAATCATCAGGTGTACATGCAGGTTCGCTTCAGGCCCCAGACAGCGGCGCAGCGCCTTCACCACCGCCGGGCCCATGCTCAAGTTGGGCACAAAGTGTCCGTCCATAATATCCACATGCAAGCCGTCCGCACCACCGTCCAAGGCGTGGCGGGCATCGCGTTCCAAATTGGCCATGTCAGCCGCCAGAATCGACGGCAAAATTTTGATGGTCGGCATTACTAATCTCCCAACGCGGATTTTATCCGTAACCCATGAGGTAGCCGCCTACGGAGGGGCGGCTAATAAAGTTGTGGTACGCTAATGGAACACCCCGTCAGCGTCAAGGTCTCTGCATCCAGCAACTCTCATTACTTGGGCACGGAGGACAGGCGAGCTAGTCTCTCGTGATTCACTATGCGGCTCGGCGGCGGTGATAAAGTTTCACACTGGCGGCCTCATTGCTGACTCGCCCGCTGGACCGGTGCCTCGTGAAAAAGGTCGTGGGCCTCGCGCAGGATGGCTGGAATGCGTTGGCGAAAGGGATGGTCCTGCAGCAAGCGGTCAAGGGCGGATTCATCCAAATCAGCGCTATTCTGGCCCGGGAACCAATGCCCTCCCTGTCCCAGCAGGTTGTAGCGCATCTTGGCCCACTCAATCAAATCGAGCGCCGTGCCATAGGTCCACAGACGGAGTATTTCGAAAACATTTACTTCCCCCGGCACGGTCTCCCAGGCGGGCAGGCCACAATGCCATTGGGCCCACCACGCCTCGCCGTGCGCTTCCCGCAACGCCTGCTGCACACGCGCTTCCGCCTGCTGCAGCCATTCCGGGTGGCGCTCAACCCGTTGCCAACCTTCCACATGCTCCGCAAAATCGGTCGGACGGGCAACGCCTAAACTAAGCGTATGCACCTCCGGATGCCGCAGACAAAACTGATCATTGAACTGCATCGGCGTCAATGGGGCGCATAAATCGCGCAGCTTCTCACTGGGCGCGTACAGCTTACCGCCTTTGTCATTGGGGCTGATAATAAAGACGCCCACATCCCGGCGCCGGGCCGCAGCGATAGCCGGCCAGGTGAAGGGGTTGACATAATACCAGTGCAGGTTCATGTAGTCGAATCGCCCCGTTTCCACCGCGCGCACGATCACCTCGACAGGGCCATGGGTCGAAAAGCCCACATGCCGGATGCGCTGGGCGCGGCGTAGTTCCTCAATGGCCGACCACATCCCCCCAGGACGCATAGCTCTATCCAGCAATTCTTGATTGTTGATGCCATGGACCCCCAGCAGATCCACGTACTCGAGCTGCAAGTTTTCCATAGAGGTCTCAAAGACATCGAGAAACTCAGCCGCCGTCTCCTTGGGTCCGATCTTCGTTTGCACGATAATCTCATCGCGCGGCAGCTTGGGCAAAATGCGGCCCAACTGCCATTCCGAGGACCCGTAGCCGCGTGCGGTCTCAATGTGGTTGATGCCAAGGTCCAGCGCTTGCCGGATACAATCCTCAAGTTGCTGCTGCTCGTCTGGATTGATTTCCCCCGGTGCAACGTCCTGCCAGGACTGCTGGTACCGCATGCCGCCACAGGAAAAGACCGGCATAGCCAAGTCCGTCCGGCCAAAACGGCGACGGGGCACGTGGATAGAAGCAATCGACATGAACATATCCTTGCAAATCAACGCCAATGGTCAAGCGGGAAAAGCCTACTTTTGCATTTGATTTTCGGATCGATTGCGCCTAAGTGAAGGGCATGAGCCATACCCTGCTACTTGACCTGCGCTATTTTGGCGATCCGGTTCTGCGTGAACCGTCGGAGCCCATCGCCACCATTGATGCCGACATTCTCGATCTAGCGCAGCGCATGACGGCGACCATGCAGGCCGAGAACGGCGTGGGGCTGGCGGCACAGCAGATCGGTCGCACGGCGGCGATCTGTGTCATCGGATTGCCACCGGAAATGGATATGGACGAGGAAGGCCGGCTGGTCAATGAGCCGGTTGCGATGCCGCTGGTCCTGATCAATCCGCGAATTTTACAGGCGGCAGGAGACCATTGGACACGCGAGGAGGGGTGCCTCAGCTTTCCCGATATCAGCGGCAAGATTACGCGCCCCTGGACCATCACCTTGCAGTATCAGGATTTGACCGGTGAGACGCATAAGCGCACGGTGCACGGCATGCTCGCGCGGGTGATACAACACGAGATTGATCATCTCAACGGCGTGCTGTTCATCGACCGCATGTCGCACGTCAAGCGGCTGGCGTTGAAAGGGCGCCTCAAGCGTCTCAAAACGGCCGGCGGCTCCTGATATGACGCTGACCATTATAGCCGATGCGGGTGACGTAACCTTGGAGCAAGGCGCACGCGACGTAGCTGCCCGGCTGGCCAATGCGGGCTACATCGCCTATTGGGCCGGCGGCTGTGTCCGCGACCGCTTGCTTGGACGTCACCCTAAAGACTACGACATCGTCACCAGCGCCCGCCCGGACCAGATCGAGGCGCTGTTCCCTAAAACCGTTGCCGTGGGCAAGGCGTTTGGCGTGGTGGGCGTGTGCCATGCCGGACACTGGTACGAGGTAGCCACGTTTCGGCGCGAGACCGGCTACAGCGACGGGCGACGGCCGGATACCGTGGCCTTTGCCGATCCAGAAGCGGATGCCGGGCGACGCGACTTCACGGTGAACGCGCTGTTTTACGATCCATTCACGGATCGGGTAATCGACTACGTGGCTGGCCAGCGTGACCTAGCCGCGCGCCGGATACGCGCCGTGGGATGTCCGGCGGAGCGGTACCGGGAAGACCACCTGCGCATGCTGCGCGCCATCCGTTTCGCGGTCACGTTGGATTTCGAACTGGAAAGGGAAACGCTGGCCGCCATCGCACCCTTGGCCCACCGCTTGGAACGAATCAGCGCCGAGCGCATACGCGACGAATTGGTACGTCTGGCGGTGGATGGGGCACAGCCCGGCAAGGGGCTGCAGTACCTATACGACACCGGCCTGCTGGCCGTGATCCTACCGGAAGTTGCCGCTATGGTGGGGGTGGAACAACCACCTCAATTCCATCCGGAAGGCGACGTCTTTACCCACACGCGCCTGATGTGGGACTTGCTGCCGCAACCGCGTTCGGCAGAACTGGCCATGGCGGTCTTGTTGCACGACGTGGGGAAACCGGTCACCGCACGTCCTGGTCCCGGACGCGATGGCGAATGGCGCATTCGTTTTGACGGGCATGACCAGGCCGGGGCGCGTCTGGCGAAAACGATACTGCATCGCCTGCGTTTTTCCAATGTATTTACCGAGACCGTTGTCCTAGCGGTACACAACCACATGCGCTTCATGCACGTCCAGGAAATGCGCCGGGCCAAACTGCGGGCGATGGTGGCCGCACCGACGTTTGAGCTTGAATTGGAACTGCATCGGCTCGATTGTCTGGCCAGTCACGGGGATCTTGGCCACTATCATTTTCTGCGCCGGTTTCAGCAGGAACTAGCAACCGAGCCGCGCTTGCCGGCACCACTGGTCAACGGGCATGATGTGATGGGATTAGGAGTGCCGCGTGGCCCGTCGGTCGGCCAGTGGTTGCAGTGGGCTTACGATGAACAGCTCGAACACGAAGTCAAGGATCGGGAGAACCTGTTACAACGCCTGGCGGAACGTGTCGCAGCCGGCTAAGTCGACGGGCCCAGCACCAAGGGGTATTACGACGGCCGACCCGTTCGATCCGGGCCGGCTCGGATCGCAGCAATTGGCGTAGACTCGTGACCGGACGTTCAGGATCAAATTCACCTTGCAGGCGAATGGCGTATTGTCCCGCTTGCATCTCTTCTCCGCTAAACGGTAGCGGATCGGATCCGGCCAACACCCGGCGGGCCGGATCGCGCATGGGATTGGGTAATGGCCAGCCATAGGGGCGCAGAGAGGAATCACCCAACCAAAGCGTGTCCGGGCCGAATGCCGCGCACAGCTCCGCCACTACGGCTGCCCGCCGTAAGCACCACTTCCCCGGTGCCCACGCCAATACCGGCACGCCCGCAGCCGCATCGACCGCGCGCACCAGCTCGGCCGCCGACTGGCCGTCGCTGGGCGGATGATCCACCGTCAACGCGAGAATCTCTACCCTTTCCCGAGCCACCAACTGGCGGCCGGCGACCAGCCACACGGCTGTTCCGTCAGGCCATTGCAAACGCAGCGCCTCCGCTTCGGCGGTGCGGTCAATGCGGGCGGTCACGCCATGATCATTGGGCCGGTCGCGCAGGGCACGGAAAACACAGTGGTACCCCGCCTCTGCCAACAGGAGCACGCAGACCGGGTTGGCTGTCTTTGCCCAGCCACGCAAACGATGGGCCGCATGCTTCAGCAACCTGTCCGCGTTGTGACAGGGATAAAGGTGCACATGGGTATCGGCAATAACTTCCATGGCCACAGCCTGACCCGGAGTGCCAGCCAAGGCCACCAACAGGCGCCTATTCGTCCGCAGCCGGCGTGGCCGGGGGTGCCACCGGGTCGGCCCGACCTGTCAGCGCGGCCCGCAGGCGCTTGGCGGCGCGGGATTTATACCGGATAGCGGTATTCTTCTTCAGCACATCGCGCTTGGCCGCCTTATCGAGGACCGAGCAGAAAGCGCTGTACGCCTGGTTCATGGCGTCCTTGTCGGAACCGATCAGAACGTCGTTGAACCGACGGCGATAACGGCGAACCCGCGAACGCATCGCATAATTTTCTTTGCGCTGGCGCTCCGAGACGCGCATTCTCTTCTTGGCACTTTTCAGATTCGGCATAACAACCACTCCACTTACAGCGTGCAATACACTTGGTTAACAACAGACCCTTCAAAAGCAGGTAGCACCAACGGCCGCCGCTCGCTTTTCAGATGAAAGTCGCGTTATAGTAATCATCGTAACTTCCATGTCAACACACGTTTTCGATTATTTTCTACCATGTGGCGATCAGGCCTCAAGTTTGTAACCGCGTTATTGTTGCTACCGGCGACGGTAGCGCTGACCCGGGCGCTGCTTGACTTGCTGCGTGAATTGTCCGGCGGGACGTGGCGGGGTTGGTCGTGGAGTGCCTGGGGATTGCTCATCGGTTTTGTCCTATGGATATTGGCCTACGCCATAATGCCCCGCCCGTTTCGCACCTACGTGCTGGCGCACGAATTGACCCATGCCCTCTGGGGCTGGGCCATGGGCGCCAAGATAAAGGGGATGAAGGTATCGCGCAGCGGCGGCTACGTCCGCCTGACCAAAAGCAATTTCCTCATCACGTTGGCCCCCTATTTTTTCCCGTTCTACACGGTGCTGGTCATTCTGCTGCACGCCATCGCATCGTGGTTTATCGACTTGCAACCCTACGAGCCGGTCTGGATGGGGTGGATCGGGATGACCTGGGGTTTTCACCTGACGTTTACCCTCTCCATGCTACATGCGCGGCAACCGGACATTCGTGAAGAGGGTCGTTTCTTTTCCTACACCATAATCTATATATTCAATCTGCTGGGTGTCGGATGCTGGATCATTCTCGTATCTGCACGCCCTTGGACCGTGTGGAGCCGGCATCTGGGACACGAACTGGTCCGCCACTATGGCGCAGTCATCGATACCATCGCGGGATGGCTCTAGCCCGCACTTCTCACGGGGCACCCCACGGCCTCGTGCCGTGGGGGGCGCAGCGATGCATCAGATTGACCGGCATTCAGGTGAGAAACGCGGGCTAGCCTTCGTATTCGGCCGAGCCGAAAGCCAGGATGGGCAGAAAAAAGAGTGGCAGCAGGAGCAGTCCGATGCCGAACCCGGCACTTTTACCGAATTGCCGGGCCAAGGCGATATCCAGCAGGATTACCGCCACAAAATTGACGAATGGGATGAATAGCAACAACAGCCACCACCCGGATTTACCGGCAATCCAGCACATCACCACCGCGTTATAGACCGGAACCAGGCTGGTCCAACCCGGTTGGCCGGCTTTGCTAAAAATGCGCCACATCGAGACGATCATAAGCAACATGATCGCGACGGCTACGGCCAACGACACCGTTGTTTCAAGAACGGACGGTTCCTGAGGGTCCCAAGCCCCGAACTCGTGGGCGGATTCGGCACGGGACATTAACCGTTCAAAGCGCTCGTCGAAGCTGTCCCCGGCAATCAGGCGAGGTCGCTGGCCACGACCGGGGGCCGCGCCGGCCACGGCCTGCACCCGGTCGGCCTCCAGATAGACCTCGCGGCCGCGCTCATAATGGAGCACCTCCAGCTCACCGCTCTGCAAGTGACCGCGCGGCTCGCCCCAGAGAGCGATCACGTCGCCCCGCGACATGCCCGGCTGGACCGTGGCGGCTTCGGCGTCATCCGCACCACTGGCGGTCATCACCGCTACGCCGAACATCCAGTAAACGCTCGACCACATAGCGACCCAGCTCGCAAGGCGTCGTCCATTACCAAACCGTATTTCAACCATTTTCTCCTCCCCGTTTGCAGCCTGTACCGATTAATAACCTTAATTGCGCTGCCTGGCTGCAGAAAAATACCGGTCGCTGGCCGCACACGCAGCGGCGACCTTGACACTGCGGTCAGTTTCATTTAGCGATATCCGCATGTTATTGATAGGTTTATCTCATGCAAACAGCGCCCGCTAAACCTGCCATCTTGATCGTGGTGGAAAATCTGCCGGTCCCGCTGGATCGCCGGGTCTGGCAGGAAGCGCAGGCCTTGCGCGACGCCGGATACGGGGTATCCGTGATTTGCCCGCGCATGCGCGGCTATACCGCAGCGTACGAGTGTCTCGACGGTATCCACATCCATCGGCACTGGATCAGCGGTGAGGCCGGTCGCCTGGGGGGCTATCTGTTGGAGTATGTAAGCGCGTTGTGGGGGGAAGCGCGGCTGGCGTGGAACGTGTGGCGACGGCGGCGTTTTCGCGTGGTGCACATCTGCAATCCTCCCGACCTGATTTGCCTGGCGATCTGGCCCTTCAAGTGGCTGGGCGTCAAGGTGATCTACGATGTCCACGATTGCTGCCCGGAAATGTTCGCGGAAAAATTCGGGGGGACATCAGGCCTGCGACGCTGGGTGCGCTGGGCAGAGCGGCTGACCTATCGTTGTGCTGACGTGGTGTTGGCGACCAATGAATCGGTGAAACGAATCGCATTGACGCGCGGGGGCAAACAGGACGAGGAGGTGTTTGTGGTCCGGACGGCCCCTGATTTTGACGGTCGAGCCGTTAAAGCGGATCCGGCCTTGAAAAACGGCCGCACGTTTCTGGTGGGCTTTATCGGGGTGATGGGGAATACCGACGGCGTGCAGTACTTGCTGGAGGCCGTGCGTGTGCTGATCCAGGATCGCGGGCGGCAGGACATTCAGTTCCGGCTGATGGGTACCGGTCCGGAGTACACCGCCCTGAAAGCCCGGCGGGATGAAGCGGGACTGACCGCCTATGTGGATATGCCCGGCCGCGTCTCCAATGAGGAACTGTTTACTGCTTTGCAGACGATGGACCTGGGTGTGGCTTGCGATCCGATCAACGCCTATAACGACCATTGCACCATGAACAAGACGCTGGAGTACATGGCGTTCGGCAAGGCGCAGGTCATGTTTGGCATCCGCGAAGGCCGCGCGTCCGCCGGTGCAGCGGCGCGGTACGTGGAGGAAAATTCCGCTGCACAACTGGCAACGGCGATAGCCGAGCTACTGGATGATCCAAACGCGCGTGCCCGCATGGGGGCCATCGGGCGCCAGCGACTTGCCACGGAGCTGAATTGGGAGCAATCCGTGGCGCAATTGCAGGCCGCCTACGCCAAGGCCTTATCGGGTTAATGGCGATGGATATCGCGATGCATTAAGCGACGGGTATAGGCCAATCTTTCCTCGTCCGACATGCTCTCCAGCTTGGCCCCTAAATGCTCGTCGTCCTCCATTTCCAGCAGGTTGCCAATATGATCGATCACATGAGGCGGAAAGACGCCATACTCATCATAGAGCGCCCGGCGTTCGCGCAGCCGTTTGGCGGCATGCACACAACTGGGTGGCAGCGCCTCCAGGCGGCTTAGCAGAGCCGCATCCTTGAAGATATTACCCTCGACACGCGTCCGGGCGGCGACCTCGTCCATGCCCGGCTGGGTAAGTCCGTGCTCGGCAGCCGTGACCAGGCCTGCCAGTAACAGGTGCCCGTGGGCGGAGCCGTCCGGTGACCGGATTTCAACGGTTTGCCGGCCGCGATCATCCTGATAGGCATCCGTTTCATCCGGGTTGATAATGCGGGCCAGATCCGCACCACCGGACCAGCCCAGCGGAACACGGATCAGGACCGAGCGGTTCGAGTCGCTCCAGCAGATCCGCGTAGGCGCTTCCTGGTTAGGCACCAACCGGCGGTAGGACGTCGCCACGGTGTTGCCGAACGCCGACAAGCTGGGGGCATACGTCGTCAATCCGCCAATCAGTTTGAGCGCGTCCGGGGAGAGTGTTCCTTCCTTTTCAGTCATGATGTTGTGCCCGTTTTTCATCAGCTCAAGGTGGATGTGATAGCCGTTACCGGCCACGCCTTCCTCGATTTTGGGCGCAAACGTGGCAATCATGCCGTTCAGATAGGCAATTTCGCGGATGATCCACTGGGCCATGGAGAGAAAGTCGCCCATTTCCTCGATGGGATGGGAGTGGAACTCAATTTCATGCTGCTCCGCCCGGCGCCCCGCCAGTTGTGGTTCGTCCGATGCCATCGCCTCGATAAAGCCGACTTCAGAGTGGGCATATTTGATGGCGCCCGTGATACGCGACAGATGCCGCAGCATTTCATTGACGACGGTATTGCTTTTAAAATAAGGCGCGGCCGCATGGTAGCCCGCTTGACGCGGCGGGATGTAGTGTTCGCCCTTGTTTTCCGCAATCAGGTAGAACTCCGGTTCACCCAGTGCCCATAACTCGCAGCCGGTACGCTGCTTGAAACGCTCGTGGGCCAGGGCCAGGATGTTGTCCGGAGTGAACGGGGCGCGCTGTCCGTCGCGGTCGAGAAAGCGACAGATGAAATCGAGACTGGTATCGTCGAACGGGTTTACGAAAGCCGATCGGTAGACCGGCACCACGTAGAGGTCCGAGGCCCCGGCATCGACAAAGCCCTTGAAGAGGGAGGATCCGTCGACTCGCTCGCCTGCCGCCAGGATCCGATCCGCTTGTTCCATGTTGGAAAACGGCAGCCGCAGCTCTTTCAAGCGTCCGTCGCCGCCGGTGTAGCGGAACGTGAAACGTTCTATCCCTTTTGTGCGGACCACTTTCAAGAGGTCGGCCCGCGTGAACGAGGCGCGCCCTTTGCCCAACAATTCTTCCAGCGGGTTCGCCAATGCAAAGGTATCTGTCATCAATTTGATCTCCTGGGGGTTTTGCGTTTTATCTAACCGATGCCGCTGGTCGCCACCGTGTGCCACCGGGGATTCAAGCTGATCGGCTCGTCTAATCGTTCATCCAACTCGGGAATTCGGTCGATCCGCTTGTCAATTAATTCTTCCAATCGTTGCGCCAATTCCGCCCAGCGCTGCTTGCGGGCACCAATACGATGCTGAATCGTCTCGAACCCGTTGGGTTTGTTGCGGCGATACCACTGGCGACGGAACGTCTGATTACAGATTTCGAGGCGCTGCACCATTTGCTGCGCCGCTGCCGCGCACTGCTGCAGCGCCTGGGTATCCCGGGCGGCGTACGCGACGTCCAGGTCAAGCCGGAAGCGGATTAGTTTCCAAAGATATTCGATCACGGTGTACCAATGTGCCATATCGATGGGTTGGGTGACCGATCGCACCGGCTCCAGCTCGGCCAGGGCCTGATCGTACTGCGCCAGCACGGAAGTCCAATGGTCCGGCGATCGTAGCGCTTCATTCTTCCAGTAGATGCCCAGCAACGGGTCGTCCCAGAACAACAGGGCGGGATTGCAACTCTTTTGCGTCTGCGCCGCCGTCAAAACAGCTTGATAATCTGCGCCGCAGATGGCCGCGAAGCGCCGGTCCAAGGTGTCCGCAGCCGAGGGCTGGGTTGGTTCATACGCATATTCCGCCGCCAGGGCCAAGCCGGCCAGCGCGGTGTCAAACTCACAGTAGGCCCCGTCGTCGCCCCAGAGCGTGAAGAACAACTCCTTCACATCCGCGTTACGACAGGCAGCAATGCAAGGCAATAGGGTTTTTTTAGTCTGGTGATGGGCGTAGCCGAAATGACCACCCCAAGTCCAGACTCCCGAGGCCATGATGGGCTCGTGGTCCAAGTCCCGGTGCCGTTCAATCCAGTCGCTATAAAACGCCTCATTGTCATGATAGTAATCCCAGTAGACCAGCTGCACATCGTCGGGGATGCCCGCCTTGACGTCATCGGGGATTACGGTTTCCGGGAGGTAGTAGTTCTGGCGCGCATTGCCCATGCGAAAGTACATGTCCGACCAAATCATCGGCTGCAGGCCGTGGGCGCGGCACACCTCCCGGACACGGGCCAGGTGGCGCTGGAACAGATCGTAGCCTCGCGTATAACCGAAACGGTCCAGGAACGCCCCGCGCCCCAGGTCGTGGGTTTCATCCATGCCGATATGCACCCGGCGCGAACGGAAAACCGCCGCACATTGAGCCATCATTTTATCGATCAAGGCGTAGGTGCGCTCCTCATCAACCAACAGCACCCGGGCGGTATCCTTGACCTTCTGATAGGGCGACCATTTCAGCGCCTGTTCCAGGTGGCCCAGGGTTTGGATACAGCCGACCAGTTCGATTCCCAGCGCAGCGGCGTGATCATCCACCGCCTTCAGCTCTGCCGCCGTGTAGCGGCCGCGCAGGTAACCGAAGCAGGGTTCGCCCGGCAGCTCATAGGTATCCTCTGTGTACAACATACACTGGTTATATCCCAGCAGGGCCAACTGATTGAGCCAGCGCTTGAGGTGGTCCACTGTCATCACGGCATTGCGAGAGCAATCGATCATCACCCCCAGCTGGGTGAACGAGGTGGTCTCCTCGTGTACCGTTCCAGGCATAACCACGCCACTCAACAACGCGCCTACCCCGCGCAAAGCGTGGTTCAATGCCCCGTACTGAATGATGTAGCCGTCGGGTTCGGCGGCAATACGCGGCCCCCGTCTGTCCGGCCGGCACTCAAAGCTCAGCTTTGCTCCGGTGCCGGGCGACCCGGCGTGGAGGGCCGGATAGGCGACGCTCAGCGCATCAAGGGCGGCGGTTAAGGGGTGAGGTGCGGCGTCGCGCGACCAGTGAAATGAGTGAAGATGAACATGCATACGCTCCGCATCCAGGATCAAGGGGTTAACATCGGTTTCTGGGCAACACACCCGTCTATAAAACAACGTCATACGCAAGTCTAGCCCCGTTTTCTCAACAAATTCCAGGAAGAGTGCATCTGCGATCGGTTGGTCCATTGGTCATGGACGGCATATATTTAACGGTTGGAACAGGTTGCCAACCCGGCGCTTGCCGGTCCCGGGAACGCCGTGCCCCCAGCCCGCCCTCTGGTCAGCCGCTTACGCGATGCAAACAGACACACCTTCACCGGGACGCCTTTTCAGCAATCCTAAATGCACCGGAGATTGGCACGGGGATTGCTATTTATTGGTGGCTGGCTTACCTTTAGATTTTCGAGGTATCGCCTCGAGTCTGTCGAGCAGCAGTCGTTGGCCGTTGACACCATTGGTTCCAGGCTCAAAGTAGTCTTTGCCTGTGGGTCAAAGTGTGCTATGAGGCCATACGAGTAATGTGGTTAGGTTGTGCGAACGTCAGGCGGGTCTTCATTTTTGAGAATTAATGTCGTTATTGGAACAGATTAAACAATTAGCCGAACGCAAGCCAACGGACGTGGTGGCATTGGATTGTGCGGCGGATGGGGTGCGTGCGGCCAGGCTTCGTCAGACGCCAGGTGGCATACGCTTGGTTGCAGCGGGTCTGTTACCGCCCGTCCCGGGCGGAGTGGCAGCGGATGGGATCGGGCGACCGCAGACGGAAGACGATGATATAGCCGAGCTGGAGTTGCCGCCATCCCTCCGGGGGCGTTACGCTACATTACTAGCGCCGGGCGGCCAGGCCTCGATCAAACTGCTTCGTTTACCGGAAGACGTTGATTTATCGGATCGCGCACAATTGCTGAAGCGCCTGGGATTAGCGGCCAATGAATACCGGATCGGCACGCTGGAAATTGAGGCGGGTAGCGGCAAGCGGGAAGCATTGGTACTGGGAGCCGGTTTGCGCGAGTCGGTGGCCCGGTCCCTATTGGGGCTACTGCCTAAGGCAGGCCTGCCGGCCCCGCGGGCGCTGGAAACATCTGAGCTGGCGGTACTAAACGCCTTTGCGGTCGATCCTCGCTTTTCAGATACGGAGACGCCTTGCGGTTTTATCCATTTCGATCATGATTTCAGTTTGGTCGCCTTATTCAATCGTGGTCGGCTGTTGCAACTGCGCACCTTTTCATTTGGTTTGGCGGCCGTGAACCGCCGCATCATGAAGGCGCTGAATGTCGATCAGGTGACCGCCGCCGGCGTCCTGAATGATGGGGCCTTTGACATCTCGCATCTGGTCGAGGAAGAAACGCGAGAAGTACGGGGCCAGTATGTGATCAGTCGTGATTTCATGGAACGCAGCGAAAATTGCCGGTTACAGCATGTTCACCTTTCGGGGCCAACCCCGCTGACCAAACCGTTTGCCAAGGGGAAAACAACGAACGTTGAGATGAACGCCTGGAGTGTGCTGGACTTGCTGGACGGTGGGCTGGAAGGCGAAATCCCGGAGACCTTGCGGGCGGCACCTTGGCCGTTGACGGCGGCTATCGGGGCAGCCTGGGGACTGCTGACGCAATGAGTATGATACGCATAAATCTGATACGCCCGTCCGAGGAGCGCAGCGCCAGCATGGTCAGCCTAAAGTCAGTTGGGCTGATGGTCGCGATGTTTGTGCCGGTGGTGCTGCTGCTGATATTGGGATGGGCCTATCTGAAACTGCATGAAGCCCGCAGCGAGTTACTGCTGGCTGAACGGGAGTGGGAACACACAGAACTGCGGCAAGCCGGAGCGGTGCGGTTACAGCAGCAATTGGCGACCGTGCGCAGCTATGAAAAGGAACTCACGGGCTGGGGACGGTCACGGGTGCCTTGGCATATCGTACTGGGCGCCCCCCCGCCGCAGGTGCCGACCAACATGCAGTGGAGGACCTTGCAGATGCAACAGCGTTTCGAGCGGGATCCGGACGCCAGGCTACTCCGGCTACACCGGTTAACCATTGGCGGGCGCAGTTTGGGTGCGCAGGCCGACGCGCAGGTTGAAATTATGCGCACCGTGTGGGAGAACACGCCCCCGTTGCCACAGTGGGTGGAGCGGGCCGTGGTGACGGTTTTCGAAGATGACACCACACCGGGTGCCGCACCGGAGGATCGCGTGTTCGAAATAGATATCCGGTTCAAACCAGGGAGATTCCATGCCGCTACCAGAGAATAGAGCGGATCGCATCAAGGTCTATGCCCTCCTGGCACTGGGTATCGGCGGCGCGTTTTACGCGCTCTGGGCTTTCGTCTATCAGCCGCTCAACCGTGAGCGGTGGGCAGTATTGGAACAAATTGAAACCATCGAGCACAACCTGCAGACCGCGCGGATCACTATTCGACGGATGGACGAGCTGCAGGCCGCGCTTGCCGAATCGGCGCGCAACCTGAGGGCGCGCGCGGAATACGACCTAATTCATCCGCGTCTAGGGAATTACCTTTTGCAGGCGCGCGAAACAGTCATCCGCCACGGCTTGGACGCCGGGATCGAAACGATTCGCGTCACGGAGCTGGACTTCGCTAATCCTCCGCGACGACCTGACAACGAGCCGCCGCGACGAACCCGCGCGTATGCGGTCCGTGTCACGGCGGAATGCCGTTACGCGGATTTACTCGTTTGGCTGCAACTGCTGGAGGAAGAGAATCCACTACTGGCCATCAGCCAACTGCAGGTGCTGGCCCAGGAGAACAATCGCTTGCAACATCAAGTACGCTTTGAGCTCCAGTGGCCGGTTTGGATCGATCCCGCCACGCGCGACACCGTAAACGCCCTGGTGGCCGAAGTACTGACCGAAGAGGAAGGGCTATGAGCAACCAGCACCGCATACGCTTTCATTATGGCCTGCTCTTGATGTTCGCGGCGTTATGGACCAGCCATTCCTTGATCGCGGACACCCCTCCCGCTGTGCGGGACCCCTTCTGGCCGGTGGGCTACGTTCCACCCAGCCCAGAGGAAGCCGCACAAGCCACACCGGCTGTGCCGGAACTGGCGTGGCCGGAGCTGCAGCTACGCGGTCGTTCCCGATCACGCGATGGCTCGTACTTTGCCTTGATCGACGGGGTTGGTGTGGTGCGGACCGGCGAAATCGTTTCTTTAGCGGCTCAGGGCTATTGGTTTCACTGGCGCGTCGTGCGGATCGATGCCACGGGCGTCCAGACCAAACCGCTAGGGATCACGGCGGATCCAGCACCGCCGCCGGTCCCGGTGCCAGCGGATGAGAGAAAAGACGATGAGCGTTGGAATCAGTAATGGCTTGCGAGGGTTTTGCAAGCGCCTCGGAATGAATGAAAGGGACAACATGAATATGCAAATACAGCTACGATCGTTCAATCGCTACGTGGTGCTGTGGCTGCTGGGTAGCGCCGTCGCCGCGAACCCGGTCCATGCCGAAGAGCCGCTACCGATTGATCCGGACGAAACACCGCTACGGCCCGAGGCACTGGCGGATGTCACGGAAGACGATGCCATCGATTTTACCGTCGGCGAAATCGACCCGGGCGCACAGATGGAAACCGAAATCGTCAACGGTTCGGAGCAGATCACCATTTCGCTGGACGACGTCTCCCTGGAGGATGCCGTGCGCATGTTCGCCCAGACCACACAGGCCAACATCATCGCCTCGGGCGCCCTACTGGAAGGCAAACGGGTCACCGTCAGCCTGCGCGATGTCGATTGGCGGCCCGCCCTGCGTTCGATTCTGGAGATCCACGATTTAACGCTGACCGAACGCACACCGGGCTCGGGTATATTCAGCATTCAGGCGCGCCTGCCGGATGCGCCGGAACCCACCGAGGTCCGCACGTTTTTCCTGAACTACACCACCGTTTCAGAGGTGAAAGGCACTATCGGTTCCATCCTCAGCGCCAATGCGATCCTCACGCCGTTTGCTTCGCGTAACGCGCTGGTAGTGCGCTCCAATGAAAGCAACTTGGGCGAAGTGGAAGCGTTGCTGGTCCAATTGGATCGGCCCGGCCGGCAAGTACTGATCGAAGCGCGGATACTGGAATTGACGGATGACGCCCGACGGGCGGTGGGTATCGACTGGAGTGTGCTCGGCGCATACGAAATAGGCTTGACCGAAATGGAATGGGATTTCCGCGAGCAGCGGACACGCGACCGGCGCCAGGAGGATCGGTTTGTGGGCTACGACCTGCAGGGCAGACGCCGGGGGTCCTACCTTTTTGAGGATGCAGACGGCAACGAGGTGCAGGCCCAGCGTTTTGATAGTTGGTCTGGCCAACCCAATTTCGATCAGGTCTTTACGGACTTGGACTGGGAAGGCACACCGCGACGGTTTAGGACCACCGAGCGGGCCGATGGCGGAGGCACGGAGACACGGCGCAGCCGCGAAGCCCAGCAACTCTATGAGGACGTGAAGTCGGCCATTCTCTCGCCGGCGGACTTCCGTCTGGTTTTGAGCGCCTTGCAAACCACCGATGGGGTCAGCATGGTGTCCAACCCCAAAATGATCGTCACCAGCGGTTCCACCAACGCCTTCTTCTCCGTGGGGGATCGTGAGCCGATCATTGAGACGGAACGCGAGCGAGCGCGGATTGAGGGGCAACCAGACCTGTTGACATCCCGGTTGGCGACGCAGATCAACACCGATTTCATTACGGAAGGGTATCTGGAAACCGGCATTGACTTGCGCGTGGTCGCCACGGTCAAGACCGATGACTACATCGAAGCGGACATCCGGCCGTCGCTGCGGCGACTGATTGATTTCAAACGCGTGGGGGACAATTCGTGGCCAATTATTTCCGTCAAGGAGATTGGAACCAGTTTCACCTTGCGCAGCGGACAAACGGTCGCCATCGGCGGCTTGACCGAATCACAGGAAGGGAAGAAGACCTCGCGGGTGCCG
>SLLF01000259.1 GCA_007134175.1 Kiritimatiellia bacterium
GCAATGCGGTCTAACCAAAATCAGGTTGGCTGTGTGCTGGAGGTTGGAAACGGAATGGTTGCCCGGCAGAATGTCCAATAGCCAACACGGAAAAGTGCGCTAGTTCTTAGTGCTTAGTTCTTAGTTTGGTAATCGTCCATCGTAATCGTCGCCCGCTATCGTCAACCGGGAAAGAAACCACAGATGGACACAGATAGACACAGATGTGAGGATAGTGTTTTAGTGCTTTGTCCTTAGTTGGGGAAAGGCGTTAAAGGGTGGGTTGATTTGGTGATTGGAGGGCGGCGCTCTGTCGCCGCCGTAATGCGCGGATAATGGACCAGCTCTCGCGCGGGTCACCGCTCAGGTGCGCACCCAGTCCCGCACGCAGTCAGGAAATAGAAGTGTCGGGTTCGATAAGATAAGGAACCACGGATTACGGATGGCACGGATGGGGGAGGGCGAGCGTCCCCGCGAGCCGATGGAGCGGATGCGCTGCCGCGTCCCGATCAAGGCAGAATGTCCAAAAGACACCCCGCCCAGGAAGATGGTCGACGCTTACAGATCACGATGACCCTTCGCTGCCACTCTTTATAGCAGGCCTTTCCCGAAATCCCGTTTTCCGCCCTGCTTGGCCAGCAGCCGTATCTCCTGAATGACGATCTGGTGCGATAGCGCTTTGCACATGTCGTACACCGTCAGGGCGGCTATGGAAGCGCCGGTAAGGGCTTCCATTTCCACGCCCGTCTTGTGGGTGGCCCGCGCGGTACAGCGAATCCGAATGACATCCGGCTCCGCGAATTGGAGTTCAACGGCACAATGTTCCAACGGAATAAGGTGGCACAGCGGGATGAGATCGCCGGTTTTCTTGGCCGCCATGGTGCCGGCCAGCATCGCGGTCTGGAAAATGGCGCCCTTCGGGCCTACCGGATCATCGGAGTGGTGCGCCGTCAGGTGCGCTAGTACCTCAGCCGGCAGGATCAAGCGGGCTTCGGCTGTGGCCGTGCGCAGGGTGGCGGGCTTGCCGTCCACCGCGACCATGGCCGGCGTGCCATCGGAATTGATATGACCCAATGTGTTTGTCATGGTGTGGCGACTATAGTCGCCAACCTTCCCGGTTGCCAATAGATAAGAGTGGGTTTCGAGCGTTAGCTCTTGCGCCGGGGAAGCACTCTTTATAGTATCCGGGTGCGCTGTCGAGGTGAGTCGGCACGATTAAGAGGGCAGGAAGATGACAAAGAGCGACGAATTTCAATTGGCTGGGCCGACGCCCAATCCATGGTTTGCGACACTGCCGCGCTATGAGCCGGGCCGCCCGCTGGAGGAAGTGGCCCGGGAATTGGGTGTGGACGGGATTGACGAGATCGTCAAGCTGGCGTCCAACGAAAATGCGCTGGGCCCGTCACCCAAGGCGGTGGCCGCGATGCAGGCGGTAGCGGGCCGGATGCATCTCTATCCTGACGGCGACGCGTTTTACCTGCGCGAAGCGCTGGCGCAGAAATTAGACATCCCGGCCACCCATATTCTGCCGGGCAACGGCAGCAACGAGCTGATCGAGCTGTTGGGGCATGTATTTCTTGATCAGGATAGTGAAATCGTGATGTCGCAATACGCGTTTGTCATCTACAAATTGGTCGCTCTCTTGTTCAACGCCCGGACGATCACCGTGCCCGCCTCCGGTTTCGGCCACGATCTGGAAGCGATGCGGGCAGCCATTACCCCCCGGACCAAGCTGGTGTTCATTGCCAATCCGAACAACCCGACCGGGACGCAGGTGGACGCAGGGGCCCTGGATCGTTTCGTCGCGGACATTCCGGAGCACGTCTGTGTAGTATTGGACGAAGCCTACGTGGATTTACTGCTGCCCGGGCAGCAACCAGCCAGTGTGTCGTACGTGCGCGCCGGACGCCCGGTCTGCATTTTGCGGACCTTTTCTAAAGGCTACGGGCTGGCCGGCTTGCGCGTGGGCTATGCGATTGGACAACCGGAGTTTCTGCACTGGCTCAATCGCGCGCGCCAACCGTTTAATGTGAATTACATGGCGCAGACAGCGGCTATCGCGGCTCTGGCGGATGATGCCCATCTTGCGGCCAGTCGCCAGATGGTGCGGTCCGGGTTGGCGCAACTTACGGCCGGGTTGGAAAAACTGGGGATGGCGTATGTGCCGTCGGTTGCGAATTTCCTGCTGGTCAAGGTCGGCGCGGGTCGCGAGGTGTTTGCCGCCTTGCAGCAGCAGCAAGTGATTGTCCGGCCGCTGGACGGCTACGGTCTGCCCGAATACGTGCGCGTGACCGTAGGCCGCGCGGAGGAGAACGTGAAATTCCTCAAGGCATTGGCTGCGGTTATGGCCGAGCGACGGGATCTGGAGCCCGCATGAAGCGGGTTGCCATCATAGGACTGGGCCTGATGGGGGCTTCGCTGGGGCTGGCGCTCAAGGCGCGGGGTACGGCTGCCACGGTTGTGGGTTATGCCCGCCGTGCGGCGACGCGTATGGCGGCGCTCGAGCGCGGTTGCGTGGACGAAATCCATGCTGAACTGGGAAACGCCGTTGCCGACTCGGATTTGATCGTCTACTGCACGCCGATATTAACCATTTCGGAACTGGTTAGCGAATCGCTGCCGCACCTTAAGCCGGGCGCGATCCTAACGGATGTGGGCAGCACCAAGGCCGATTTGACGCGGGAAGTGGAAGCCTGTCTAGCTGGGCATGAATCGTTTTTTGTCGGGAGCCACCCCGTGGCTGGATCGGAACAGCAGGGGTTGGACGCTGCCCGCGCGGATTTGTACAGGGGCGCCGTGGTGATTGTCACCCCGCCGGTCACGCAGGCGCCTGCAGACGCGGTGGACCAAGTATGCGCGTTCTGGGCCGGTGTGGAGGCTGTGGTCGACGTTATGCCTGCCGCCACGCATGATCAACTGATGGCGCGCACGAGTCATCTGCCGCACCTGGTGGCGTCGGCGCTGGCGTTGACGGTTGGCCGCGACGGGGCGGGTGCTGCGGTGGGACGATTCTGTGGCGCAGGGTTTCAGGATACCAGCCGGGTAGCGGACGGTTCGCCCGATGTATGGCACGATATCGTCTACACCAACCGGGCGGCCATCGCGGCTGAACTAGAGGCGTATCGAACGCAATTTGACCGTCTTTGTGACCGCATAGCGGCTGGTGATTTCGAAGCGCTGCGGGCATGTTTGGCGGAAGGCCGGATTGCCCGTCGCGCCTTGCTGGCGCATCCGTCCCGGAAGCATGAATCATGAATAACATCATCGAACTACGTAACGAAGCCACGGTGCTGCCATGCACCAAATTATCCGGCACGCTGCAGCCGCCCGGCGACAAGAGTTTGTCCAACCGGGTGGGCATGCTGGCGTCGATCGGAAAGGGGATATCCCGGGTTCAAGGTTTCTTGGCTAGCGCCGATTGTGTGGCGGTACTCAAGGCCATGGAGGCGTTGGGTGCCCGCACCCATTTCGACCGCGATGGCGAGCTCTTCATCCACGGTACGGACGGGCGGTTCATGTCGCCGGTGGGTCCGCTTGACCTGGGGAATTCCGGCACGGGGATGCGCCTGCTGGCCGGGTTGCTGGCCGGTAGCCCGATTTCGGCGACATTGACGGGTGACGACTCCCTGCGAGGCCGCCCGATGGGACGCATTATCGAGCCGTTGCAGGCGATGGGTGCCCGGGTAGAAGCGTTAGGAGCCAAGGGTTGTGCCCCGCTGCGGATCGAGGGCACCCGCCTCCAGGGGATCACCTATGAATTGCCCGTCGCGTCGGCCCAGGTAAAATCGTGTTGCATGTTGGCAGCGCTGTTTGCGGAGGGTGCCACCACCGTGGTCGAGCCGGCCCCGACCCGGGACCATACCGAACAGGTGTTCCGCCATCTTGATCTGCCGTTCAGTGTGGATGCAAACCGGATCACCGTCGACGGTTTCGGCGCGGCGGGTCCGCCTGTGCCCTCGAAAAACTGGCGGTTGCCGGCGGACATATCCTCGGCGGCCTTCTGGTTGGTGGGGGCCGCCGCGCATCGACGCGGGGCCTTGACGCTTAAGAACGTCGGACTCAATCCACGCCGGACCGCTGTGATCGACGTGTTGAAGCGGATGGGAGCGCGGATCAAGGTGACCCCGCACAAGCTCGAAACAACGGATGTAGAGCCCTATGGGGACATTCGCGTCGTTTCCTCCAAGCTTAAAGGCACCGTAATCGGCGGGACGGAAATCCCCAATCTGATCGATGAATTGCCGATACTAGCGATAGCGGGGGCGTGTGCCGATGGGGAGACGGTGATCAAGGACGCGCAAGAACTGCGGGTCAAGGAATCTGACCGTATTCGGGCCATATGCGCAAACCTTCACAAACTGGGTGTGGCGGTGGAGGAAATGGCGGATGGCTTGCGGATTCAAGGGCCGGCCAAGCCCCGGACCCGGATCGTGCTGGACAGTGGAGGCGATCACCGGATCGCGATGGCCCTGGCTGTTTTTGCCTTGTTGGGGGAGGCGCGTGTAACCATCAAACGCGTGGATTGCATAGAAACCTCTTATCCTGGATTTTGGAACGATTTGAGCAAACTTGGAGGTCAGGTTGAATAATCATCAGGCGCACTATCGGATCGCGATCGACGGGCCGGCCGCATCGGGC